>CAYWMZ010000392.1:0-3021 GCA_964459485.1 uncultured Desulfocapsa sp.
CTTTGTTCTTTTTAGGATATTTGTAAGCGCCCAGGCCAGCACCTGCAATTTACCCATCCAGCCCTTTTTCTCCATTGAGAGATTCCCCGGAAGGAGGGCCTCGTAATCCTCAAGCGGCCAAACCAATGAAGTCACCTCTAAGGTTAAGGGCAGGAAGAGGGGGTCAAGTCTTGAAAAGCAATATCTTTTTGCAAACGATGATCCGTCCTGTATAATGTATATTAGCTCACAAAATCCGAACCCGGATTTTCCTGGAATCCCCTTTCACAGCCTGCAAAACACTGCAAAAGGGGCCAAGCCATTACTTAGCGCATTATTTTGCAGGGATGATCTTTGAAAGGTACTCTCCGATCAGGACACCAAGATCAGCGGGTAGCTGTTCGTCACTGGAGCCACCACTATAGGATGCTGCCCAGGCATTATTGGAGGTGTAAAGTAGTTTCTGATGAATAATTTCATCACTACCGGCATTTCGCACTTTGAGCAGAACACTCATATTTGAACTTCCGGCAAAGGCACCGCCCCACATGCGGGCACTGTGACTGGTAATTCGCAGATCAACGATCTCCAAATCAACCACGGCTGTTTTTCCTGGGTATGTTTTTGTATCATCGGAGCTCACATTTTTATAACTCTTTTTGGAGAGCAGTTGCTCCACCATCTTTTCTTCACAATCCGTAGCCGCCTTGGGGTAGTCAGTATGGACCTGATCACTGCTCACAAATTTCCCAATTATGATATTGTCATATTTAGCTGTCAGCGGTGTCCCGACTGCCATATCCTCAACGGAGGCAAGTTCCATTTTTTCAACACCATCTGCTGTGGTCTGAACGGCACTAACCGGCTTAGCAGCAGTAGTACCTTCCTTGGCAGACTGGCCGCCAACACAGGCACTGAGGAGGAGTACCACAGCAAACAGAGATAATACTGATGCTACAGAGCTTCTGATTGTATTTTTCATAACTTCCTAATCCACTGAATTTTACTAATTATTTATTCATCACACCATGTGACTTCACTCAATTCACTTTATAGTAGAAAGTTCCCCCTTTGTGAATCTGTTTTTGATATTTTGCAACAGGGCTTGGCTGTCGTTTTCCCATTGCATCACCCCAGAAAACCTTATATCATTGCCTCATTGTCTATTCCCCTGAAAACAAAAAAGTTCTCCCACTGATATGACTCAAGACACTTCCCAGATTCCCTGTCCCGGCTGTAACGGCACCGGGCAGATGGTCTACTTTGGAGGGGTCAGTAGATTTCAGTTTTCCTACACCGACTGCCCTGAATGTAATGGCGTTGGCTTTTTGCTTTCCCAGCAGAACGCCCAACTCCAAGCAGCAGATATCTACAAAATCACATCACTTTCAGAAAAACAGGCCGCCGCCTTCCTCCATGCCCTGACCCAGATCCTTTCTAAAACCCTTGAGGCTGGAGAAAACATCCAACTGAGGGGTTTTGGCAGCTTTTCTCTCACCAGGGATAATTCCTCCACCGGCCGCTCACTTCTATTTCGTCCCTCCCCAAAACTTCTGAACAGCGACTAACTCCTGTCGCACACATTTTCGGCTAGAGATACTGGCCCCTATTAATAAGAATCGCCTTAACCCCTTTTTGCCGTTCTGTTGCAAAGGAATGCAGGATATCTCAACATGCCACTGGTTTCCGAAGTGCCGCATGACTTGCTGTACCCGATCATCAGGTACTCCACTCCATTTTAGTAGTAATTCTTCTTGATTTTAGACCAGCCCACCCATATACTTTTTATCAGGTACACAAGATGACGGCCCACACATTTCAGGAGAACACGCATGTGGCAAATAGATATTGATGAAGAAAAGTGTAACGGCTGCAATGAATGTGTCGAAGGCTGCCCGGGTGAAGTGTACGAACTGGTCGCCAACAAGGCAAAGCCTGTCAACAGTGATGAATGTCATGGTTGTTTTACCTGCGTAGAGCTCTGTGATGAAGATGCCGTCACGGTTGAAGATACATAACCAGGTAACGTTCAGCAACACTCTCGCAAAATCTGGCGGGAACCGACTGATTTGCCTTTGGTGGGTGGAATAATAGTATAATTAATGGTGTCTGCAGCGCCGTATCGGACTCAATAATTTTGCAAACAAAATACTCTTTTTTGCTTTCACTGGCTCTTGGTAGCGGTTGGCTCCTCTCCCCCGAGGCCCTGGTTATTACAGGGAACAGCGGCGGCCAGCTGACCTGGCTTACACTCCCGGTATTGGCTATCGTGGCGCTGCTCTTTGGGCTCACTGCCAGACTCTTACAACAGCCACAGCTCTCCGTTGAAAAGGGGGATGAGTTTGCTCTGCTTGCAGGATTCACAGGTACTATTCCTGCTACAGCCCTTACCATTGCTTCATCTCTGCCCCTGATAGTCCTTAGTGCAACCGCACTGCTGGTAACCTCAGGCTACACCTTCAACGAGGTTTTCCTCTACTGGTTTCCCAATTTCGGTTTTGCCTTTCTACTCCTGGCCATCCTCACCATCCTCCAGTTTTGTCCGGAAAAGATACTTCACAGGGCCCAGATCTGTTTTGTGACTCTGGCCGCCTTGGGTTTGCTCAGTCTCTGTGTCCTGGGATTTGTAAAAATCGGTGCTACTCCCCAACAGGTTTCGGAACTGCCGAGCCGTTTTTCATGGACTGCCATTGCCCCCCTGTTTCTGCTTTTTGCAGGCAGTACCCTTGGAAGCAACCGGGAACGGCCATTCTTGATCCCAATTGCCGCCACGATGCTCTTTGTGCTCTGGATTGTGGTATCCCTTATTTACGTAGCACCGGATCGCCTTGCTTCCTCCACCATCCCCTACATGACTGCGGCACGAAAGATACTGGGTGATCCCGGACGACAGATCATGGGGATCGTGGTTATCAGTGGAACCTGCGCCGCCTATACCGGACTGATGCTTGCAGCCAGACGTCTGCTCGCCAATATTGTGAACCCCAAAAGCGGATCGCAGCTTCTCTCTGTCAAGATGCAACGCTGGCTCCTCCCCACACT
>CAYWMZ010000393.1:0-2991 GCA_964459485.1 uncultured Desulfocapsa sp.
GCCCGGCGATAACGTACACGTTAATGCCGAGCTCATCACTCCCATCGCCATGGATGTTGGTCTACGTTTTGCAATCCGTGAGGGTGGCAGGACTGTTGGAGCTGGCGTTATTAGTGAAGTCATCGAATAAATTCAATATAATCGAAACAGCTGACCCTTTATGGTTCAGTCGTTTTGCTGCTAGGAATAGTCATGAGAGATATCGTTACTTTGGCATGTGGAACATGTAAGCGTCGTAATTACACAACCACTAAGAACAAGAGAAATACCCCAGGTAAACTGGAACTGAAAAAATATTGTCCATTTTGCAGGGTTCATACCCCGCATAAAGAGACCAAATAGTTTTTTTAGATTCGCAGGCCAGTAGCTCTAATTGGTAGAGCGCCGGACTCCAAATCCGGATGCTGGGGGTTCGAGTCCCTCCTGGCCTGCCATTGTACATGGTATGTGGTAGGAAAAATTAATATCAGCTTGATAAAAATGGTTAGCAAAAATGAGTAAAAAGACCAAAGCCATCAGGAAGCAGGAGAAGGCGCAGCCGAAAAAGTCTATTTTTTCACCTTCCCAGATTAAACTCTTCATTGATGAAGTCAAAGTCGAATTTACCAAAATTGTATGGCCTGATAGAAAGACCACAATGGGCTTGACTGGAATCGTTATTTTCTTTTCACTTCTCGCTTCCGCCTACCTTGGTTCCGTTGATATGATACTTGGAAAGCTTATTGATTCTGTTCTGCGGTAATAGAAGTATTTAATTTGCTTTTTTTTATTGACTCTCGCCTGGCCAATTAGGTCGGGCATTACATTTTACTGATAATAGACTCATGGCAATACAATGGTATATATTGCAGGTCCATTCGGGCTTTGAAGATAAGGTCAAGCTGACCCTTGAGGATAGAATCAGGAAACAGGGCCTTGAAGAGTCCTTTGGAGAGATTTTAGTCCCCACTGAACAAGTAGTGGAGATGATTAAGGGCAAGAGAAAAACCTCAGAGAGGAAATTCTTTCCCGGATATATGCTGGTCTCCATGGATCTCAATGATTCCACCTGGCATGTGCTCCATGATAATATGCCACGGGTCGTCGGATTTGTTGGTGATGATGAGCATCCAACCCCTCTTCCCGAAGAGGATGCCCAGAAGATAATCAGTCGTATCCAGGATGGTGCAGAGGCACCTCGGCCTAAGGTCATCTTTGAAATTGGTGAGGTGGTTCGGGTTACTGACGGACCTTTTGCTAATTTTCAGGGAGTGGTTGATGAGGTATATCCTGAGAAGGGAAGGGTCAAGGTCATGGTTTCCATCTTTGGGCGAGACACCCCGGTAGAACTTGAATATATTCAGGTCTCAAATACCTGATAGTGAAGTAGTAACAGTACATATAAGTATATACAATTCTCTAGTAGAGTAGGAGTTAGCAATGGCCAAGAAAATTTCGGCATACATTAAATTACAGATTGCGGCCGGAAAAGCCAATCCATCCCCACCTGTCGGACCAGCACTTGGTCAACATGGTGTAAACATCATGGAATTTTGTAAGGCTTTTAACGCCAAAACTCAGGCTCTTGGTGATACCATTGTGCCTGTGGTTATAACCGTTTATGCGGATCGTTCTTTTAGTTATATCACAAAGACCAGTCCCGCCTCAGTCCTTCTTATGAAGGCAGCCGGATTGACTAAGGCCTCATCTAACCCCAAAAGTGAGCGTGTCGCTGAAATTGGGATGGATAAGGTTCGTGAGATCGCTGAACTCAAAATGCCTGATCTTAATGCTTATGATATTGATGCCGCAAGTAAGATTATTGCTGGTACCGCAAGAAGCATGGGGATCACCGTCGTAAACTGATTTTCTCTTCTTCTGTTGCAAAGCTGTTAGGTTTTGCCGCAGAGAGATATAAATCTTTGATATTAATCTTAACATACTGCTGTGACTGAACTTAGAAGAAAACGGTCTTGGAGAGTAGGAGGCTATTATGCCGAAACATGGAAAGAATTACAGAAATAAAATTGAATCAATCGATCTCTCTGAGCAGAACAGCCTGGAAGATGCCGTTAAAAAAGTTGTGGCTGCTAGCTATACCAAATTTGACGAAACAGTTGATATCGCAATGAAACTTGGTGTCGATCCGCGTCACGCAGATCAGATGCTTCGTTCCTCAGTGGTGCTCCCAAATGGTACTGGAAAAGATACCCGGGTTCTTGTTTTTGCAAAGGGCGATAAAGAGGCTGAGGCCAAAGAGGCCGGAGCTGATTTTGTGGGCGGTGATGATCTTGTTGAGAAAATAAAAGAGGGTTGGCTTGATTTCGATAAGACTGTAGCCACCCCGGATATGATGGGAACCGTTGGGAAGATTGGTCGTGTTCTTGGACCGAGAAACCTCATGCCTAACGCCAAACTTGGTACCGTTACTTTTGATATTGCCAATGTGGTAAAGGAAATAAAGAGTGGTAAGGTTGATTTTCGTGTTGATAAGACCGGAATTATTCACGCTGGTATAGGAAAATGCTCCTTTGGCGAAGAAAAACTCTGTGAGAATCTGAAGACCTTTGTTGAAAAGGTTATCCAGCTCAAACCCTCGTCTGCCAAAGGAATTTATCTTCGTTCCGTGACCCTCTCATCCACCATGGGCCCAGGTATTAAGCTTGACACCATTGCCCTTACTGCTGCTGTTAAGTAGTAAGGCAATTTTATATATTTAGTTTTTCTTTGATCTTTCAGTTGTAAGTCGAAGACAGCAGGTTCCGCAAGGTTTAATCACGAATGTGTCCTGCCGAGGCAATGGAATATATTTCAGATTTTTAATCTGTAGACTGTATCCGCTGTTGAGACTTTAAGCGTTCTGTTCAATATACTTTCCCTATTAAGTTTAGGGCGAGTTGAGCAGAACAAAAGAGTAATCTTAACCGATTAAGGAGGAGTACTTTGAATCGTGATGACAAGACAGCAATAGTCTCCGAGTTGAATGATTCATTCAACCGTGCCAAGTTCGCT
>CAYWMZ010000394.1:0-2974 GCA_964459485.1 uncultured Desulfocapsa sp.
CGGCCAATCCTGTGATTATGCTTGATGAGATAGATAAGATAGGTGCCTCATTTCGTGGCGATCCCGCATCGGCACTGCTTGAAGTGTTGGACCCGGAGCAGAATGCAGACTTCCTCGATCATTATCTCGATCTCCGTGTTGATCTCTCAAAGGTTCTTTTTATCTGTACTGCAAACCAGCTCGACAGTATTCCAGGCCCCCTGCTTGATCGTATGGAGGTTATCCGGCTTTCTGGCTATATAACGGAAGAAAAGGTGACTATTGCCCGGAACCATCTCTGGCCCAAGTCCCTGGAGAAGGCTGGTATCAGTAAATCTAAGCTGAAAATCAGTGATGCTGCCCTGCGACTCCTTGTTGAAGGCTACGCCCGTGAGGCCGGGGTGCGAAAGACCGAAAAACATCTGCTGAAGATTGTCCGTAAGGCAGTGGTGCGCTTCCTTGAAGATCCTGATCTGAAGGTGTCGGTGAGTGTCAAAAACCTTGAAGACTTTCTGGGAAAACCCTTCTTTAAAAAGTTATCCCTTATCACCGGGGTTGGAGTGATTACCGGGCTGGCCTGGACCGCCATGGGTGGGGTTACCCTGGCCATTGAGGCAACAGCAGTACCCCGTGAGCATTCAGGTTTTAAGCAGACCGGACAGTTGGGTGATGTAATGCGTGAATCTGCTGAAATTGCCTATAGCTTTCTGTTGTCTAATGCGACACGTTACGGAGTGAAGAAAGGCTTCTACCAGAAGCATCTGATTCATCTCCATGTACCGGAGGGGGCAACGCCTAAGGATGGGCCCAGTGCCGGTGTGACCATGGCGTCAGCACTGCTCAGTCTGGGAATGGGTAAGAAGGTGAAACGCAACCTGGCCATGACCGGAGAGCTGACCCTCACTGGTAAAGTGTTGCCGGTGGGTGGTATCAAGGAGAAGGTTATTGCTGCTAAACGAAACGGTATTGCCGAGCTTATCCTGCCGGAGGCCAATCGGGACGATTTTGAGACCCTGCCCGACTATATCAAAGAAGGTTTTACGGTTCACTTTGCTGAAAGGTACAACCAGGTGGCTAAAGTAGTCTTGTCTGCCCTTAAGGGGTGATTGGGCCTTGGTGGGGGGTGCAGATGGATGGTTAAAAACAATGATACGATATACAACGGAGCTCCTCAAGAGAAGGATTGTAAGCAGTCTGGGCTATTCCCTGAAGGGCTTACGGGAAACCTTCAGAGAGGAAGAGGCCTTTCGCGTTGAGGTTTTGCTGGCGCTGCTGTTGATCCCACTTGGTCTCTATCTGGGGGACACGGGAGTGGAAAAAATCCTCCTGGCCGCTGTTATCTGGCTGGTTCTTATTGTTGAAATCCTCAACTCTGCCATCGAAACGGTGGTGGATAGAATTGGGCCGGAACAGCATACTTTTTCAGGTCGGGCCAAGGATCAGGGCTCTGCTGCTGTCTTGCTCAGTCTCCTGTGTGCTTGCGCAGTGTGGGGAGTACTCCTGTTGTAAGAGCCTCCCTCACTGCTTGCACCATCCCTGTCCAGGTTAGAACCGGCCTGGGCAGGAAATTCTTACAGGCTTATCACTGCTGCATCGCAGGAGTGTTCTATGAGTTCCAGGGCCGTTCCCATTCGTGCCCCTTCGATCAGATCTTTCTCTTCTATCCTTCGACTTTTGGCGCATGGGGCACAGGCAAGAATATCCACACCATGGGCCTCAAGGTAGGTCATCAGATCATCGGCAACATCACCTGTGGCCGCCTTTACATGCTCCAGAAGTCCCACCTTGGCGAGATAAACCGCTTCGTCAAGGAGAAACAGGGTGACGTTCTTTCCAGCCTTATGGGCAACAGTTGCCAGATGGATGGCTCGGGTAGCACGGTTGGGATTATCTGTTCCGCAGGATATGGTAATTACAACATTGTCAGTCATCGTTTTACTCCTATTTTAAAATATGGGGTTTGTCGTATCCAGAAAAGAATATATTATATCAGACACCATAAATGGTGCGGACAATTAATGTAGTACTAGTAACAGCTAATGATACAATTTCCTAGTGCTTATTTTTTGTGCTACTCCGTGCCAGGGTGTCAGCCCCGGCCTAGCTCAGAAAAAATCCGTAGGCCCAGTAGAGTCCCATGCCCACCAAGACAGTTCCTCCAAGGCTTTTTGTCTTCACGGCAAAAAATAGACAGGGAATGGCTACCAGGAGTTCAGGTTTTCCAAATTCCAGGCTGCGATGGGCCTGGTTACTGAAGAGAATTGGAGCCAGCAGGCCGCAGAGGATAGCTACCGGGATCAGGCTCAGCCAGTCGATGAGCCAGCGGGGCAATTCCCGCTGCGCCAGGTAAAAAAGAGGAAGCCAGCGAGGCAGATAGGTGACAACCGCCATTCCGCCAAAGAGGAGGAGGTAATCGGAGAGGTTCATCGCTGTTGTCTTTCCTGGTAGCGTTTACAAAGGTATCCAATGCTGGCCCCACCCACGGAAGCTGCTATAATATAGCTGTCGCCTGGAATAATAATATACCAGATCGTTCCTATCAACAGGGCCATAATTCCGGTAAGGACATGGATCATAGTGTGGAGTTGAAAGAGAAGGAGGCCAAGAAACATGGCTGTAAGGGCATAGTCTGTACCAAAGGCACCAGACGGGATAAACTGTCCGATAAGGGCACCGCAGACAGTGGCACAAATCCAGGTTAGATTGGCTAACTGGTTCACAGTGAGGGCACGTTTATAATCCCAGTCACTATTGCGAAACCGAGCCATGTTAACAGCAAAACTCTCGTCAGTGATTCCGTAGGCAAAGAGACTTAAAAGAAAACGTCGCAGTCCCTTCAGGTGAACGGAAATAGCCGAACTCATCAGGAAATGGCGCAGATTGATAATAGCGGTGGTGAAGATGATGGCCCAGGGAGAGGCCCCGGCACTCAGCATGGCCACACAGATAAACTGGGCAGATCCGGCAAAGACCAGGATGGACATCAGGGCCACGG
>CAYWMZ010000395.1:0-2961 GCA_964459485.1 uncultured Desulfocapsa sp.
TGATCAGCACGCCATTCGGCAATGGTCCATTCTTTATCCTCTTCAAAGCCCTTGCAGTGATCCTCTTTGACAATAAAAAAGAATTTTTCTTCATCTTTGTGATCTGCACCCTCTCCCATGGCCCCCTGTCCCTCATGAAAATCTGCCATACCCACTGGATAGTAGCGACAGGCGGAAGGTCGGTCGGTATAGACAGTACAGCCCTCAGGGGTTACAAAGGGACATCTATTATCATCCTCACGGAGCTTCAAAGCAACCCCTGGCATATCGGTCTGTTCGAGGTAAACGGGGGTGGTATATTTTTCCAGAAATTCGTGTGCTGGTACATCCAGACGTTTTTTAAGCATCAGAATGTCATAGGGAGTCAGGATAATCTTAATCCCACCGCAACAGGCGGTAAAACATTTTACCCCAGGATGACAGCGAAACTTGATTTTTGAATTCAATGTCAATTTCTGCGGGAGGATATTGGAAGGGTTAAGCCCCTTACCAAACAATGTTTTTTCTTTGCCTGACATATCTTGATCACTCATCTTAACACCCATAGTTCATATTTATATCATCTCCCCCTGGAAGGGAGGCTTTTTATCTGCCGAATTCTACATAGTAAACATATAGCTGGTTGGTGTCAAACCTATTTAATACAAGGCATTCAGCCATTTCAGATTTTCCTTAACTTTTATTCTAATATCTTGCAGTTTCCATCTGATCACCGTATATATGGATGATTATTTTTATTCCAACTCTCTTCTCTTTCTTTGGACACAGTGCATGAAACTTTTTTCCCAAGCCGTAGATTTCTCCAGGGTTCATACTCTGATATACCATCTTCCAGAAGGCCCTTCTCTCACCCTGCCGCCAGAGGGCATAGAGGAATTTTTGGAACTCGAGCTCAGCATGGGCCACATCTGCGACACATCTGAGATCGATGGTGTTGTCCACTTCTTTCCCAAGGGGAATGCCTGAGCCATATCCCCGGCTTTCATGAACAACTTCCACGCCTCCCTCCCCTTTTCACTGCAATCCGACGGACACGTCCATACCAGGTTCTGTCACCACGCCTCAGGCGAAATGGATGAGTATGTCCTGAGCGGCATTGCCAAAGGACTACAAGAGATTGTTTTCCTCGAACATATGGAGGCTGGGGTAGACTATTTTGAAAGCACCTGGCTCACAGAACAAGATTTTGATCACTACTTTAGAGAAGGTCGGCGGCTACAGGAAAAATATCAGGGAGAGATCCAGATTTTACTCGGTGTTGAGGTGGGCTACAGCCCCGGTCACAGCGAGGAGTTACTGCAACGACTGGCCGCACGGAAGTGGGATCGTATCGGTATATCGTATCACTTTATGCCAGACCCAAATGGTGGCCACCATTTAAACTTGGTGAGCCGCAAAGAAAAGAACATCAAGGCCATTGCAAACCATGGCTGTGACAAGATACTTCGTCACTACTTTAAGACACTCACCGAGGCAGTGGAAATCCTCCCCGGCACAGTTCTGTGTCATCTTGACGCAGCTCTTCGTTTTCAGCCGGACATCAGCATCGACACAGCATATCTTCAACCCATCCGTACACTCCTTACAACCATTAAAAAGAAAGAAATGGCCCTGGAATTAAACTGTTCTGGATTTCATATCAGGGGAGAACCCTTTCCTGCCCGCTTTATTGTTGAGGAGGCGCTAAAACTCGGGATTCCACTGCTGCCGGGATCAGATGCCCACAGACCTGAAGATGTGGGGAGAGACTTTGAGTTGTTGCCTGATTTTCTGGCGAATCTGTAACTATCGAAAAAGACGAACACCGAACAGGCAAACAGAGACTTCACCCAATATCAAAGCCTTTTTTTCCAACTACAAATACTCAGCCATGGCAGCCTTTAACAACTTAGCATTAAAGGGCTTCTGAATAACTTTATTGATCCCGGCTGCATAGGCTGCATCGTTATCATTAGCCTCATTCTGAGTAGTTACCATAATGATGGGTAACTCTTTTGGGGTGTATTTCTTTCTCAACTCAGTCGCCATCATAATCCCGGTAATCTCCGGCATATTCAGGTCAGTTAACACAATGGCCGGCTTCTCCTTCTGCATCCACTCAATGGCTGTGGCCGGAAATTCAAACAGAACCGGTTCAAAACCCAACTCATGCAGTGTTGCCTTATAGATATTAAGGATCATCCGGGAGTCATCCACAGCCACCACCTTGATCTTACTCTCAATATCTTCCCCACCCTCTATCTTCCTGGCAAAATCACTATAACCAGCCTCTTCCAGGAGTTTGGCATAATGCTCCTTGGTATCCTTATGGGCATGGGGCAGATAGATCATGGAGAGTTCCTGGAAAAAGTCCTCGGAAACCAGACTCAGGAACACTTTATCCACCTGGGCGTTTACAATAATCTTAGTAATATGCCGTGCCTCATCATCCTTGTTCCGCAACAGGTTCTTGATACCCGCAGTGAGGATTTCAGAATAATTCTGATCAATGGCCCGGGCCGCAGCCACGCAGACGTGGTCTTCAGAATCGGTGAGTCCTGCGGTCAGGGTATAGGCCCCTTTGCGCAAGGGAAGTAAGGCCAGTGCCTCATAAGCAGCAAAACGAACATTGGCATTCTTGGGCTCCTTACCAAGGAGTTTTCTGATGGGCATAATGGCTGATTCATCACCAATATCCCCCAGGACATTCAGGGTATGGATAATAAAATCAGGATCATCATGGAGCAGATTTTCAATGAGGGCCGGAACCGCTTTTTCCCCGATACGCACCAGTTCCTGCTTGGCATAAATACGCATATGCGCATAGTGAGAGGCCAGGGTATCATTTAATTTTTCCAGTGCCACCGGATCCTGGACATCAGCAAAGATAGAGAGGATCATATAATCCATCTCATTGTCTGTGCCCATACGTTCAGCAAGCCTATGCATGGCAGATTGCGTTCCTACCTGCCCCAAGGCCTG
>CAYWMZ010000396.1:0-2961 GCA_964459485.1 uncultured Desulfocapsa sp.
CATGATTGCGTCGTCAGGGAGGATAAGGACCTGTCCTGTCTCGTCTTTTATATAGTGGAGCTTCTCATAGGCCACCTCCTCAGCCGTCATGCCAAAGATAAAGATATTCTCTGCTCCCACCTCTTCCTGAATCTCTATATTAGCACCATCCAAAGTGCCAATGGTGAGGGCACCGTTTAGGGAAAACTTCATGTTGCCGGTTCCTGAGGCCTCCGTCCCTGCGGTGGATATCTGTTCCGAAAGGTCAGCTGCTGGCATGATCTTTTCGGCCATTGACACATTGTAGTTGGGGAGAAAGGCCACCTTTAGTCTGTCACCTAGCCTGGGGTCTCCGTTAACGATATCGGCAACAGAGGTGATCAGTTTAATGATCAGTTTGGCACGGTGATAGGAGGGAGCGGCCTTTCCGGCAAAGATTACAGTACGGGGTGCAGTTGGCAGATCGGGATTTGCAATCAACTGATGATAGAGGGCAACCACATGGAGGATGTTCAGGAGCTGGCGCTTATACTCATGGATCCTCTTCACCTGGATATCAAACATGGAGTGGGGGTTCACAATCACCCCGCACTTCTCCTCTATAATTTCAGCAAGCTGTAACTTATTGGCATGTTTTACATCCTGCCACTGTTTCTGAAACTCAGGTTCTGATGCAAATTCTGTGAGCTTTTGCAACTGATCAAGATCGGTAATATACCCTTTCCCAATCCTGCTGCTGATCAACCCGGCAAGACCAGGATTGCATTTCAGCAGCCAGCGCCTAGGGGTGATACCATTGGTCTTTGAATTGATGCGCCCTGGAAACATCTCATGAAAATGGCTGAAGAGATTTTTTTTGAGGAGCTCAGTATGCAAGGCGGCTACCCCATTAACAGAATGGCTGCCAATGATGGCAAGATTTGCCATACGCACCCGCTGCGCATCCCCCTCGGCAATAATGGACATCTCCCGCAGCTTGCGCTCATTTCCCGGATACATTCGGTGGACATCTGCCAAGAAACGACGATTGATCTCAAAGATAATCTCCATATGGCGGGGCAGAACCCGGCCCATCATCTCAACAGGCCAGGTCTCCAGAGCCTCCGGCATCAGGGTATGGTTGGTGTAACCAAAAGTGTTGACACAGATATCCCAGGCCTTCTCCCAGGCCAGGCCATGGTCATCGAGGAGGAGGCGCATCAGCTCCGGAATGGCAATGGAAGGATGGGTATCGTTGAGCTGTACCGCCACCTGATTGGGAAAGTCATCAAAGGTGTCGTTATGCTTAAGATAACGCCGCAGAATATCAACAAAGGTAGCAGCCACAAAGAAGTACTGCTGCTTGAGCCGGAGTTCACGGCCCTCCCGTATTTCGTCGGAGGGATAGAGCACCTTGGAGAGGGTCTCCGAACGCACCTTATCCTCCACCGAACCGATATAATCCCCCACATTAAAGTGGGCCAGATCCAGTTCCCTTGAGGCTCGGGCCTTCCAGAGGCGGGTATTAATCACATGGTCGTTATTAAAACCGGGTACCAGGAGATCACAGGCCATAGCCACCACCGTCTCGGTATCGACCCAGTTGGCCCGGTAATTTCCATTTTCGTCAAGCCTGGTCGAGACATGACCATAGAAGTGGACGGGATAGACAAAGGCGGTTCGCTCGTACATCCAGGGAGAGCCAAAGCGCAGCCAACTGTCCGGACTCTCCACCTGAAAACCGTCTATTATTTTCTGATGAAAGAGGCCGTAATCGTAGCATATTCCGTAGCCATAGGCGGGAATCTTCATGGTGGCAATGGAGTCCATAAAACAGGCGGCAAGGCGTCCTAAGCCACCATTGCCAAGGGCTGCATCCTCTTCTCGCTCCCGCAGTTCCTCCAGATCATAGCCCAGCTGTTCCAGGGCCTCGGTAACCTCATCCATGAGCCCCATGTTAATCAGGGCATTACCGAGGGAACGGCCCACCAGGAATTCCAGTGAAAGATAGTAGACCCTCTTCTTTTTCTGGGCGTAAAAGGTCTTCTGGGTATTGATCCACTTCTCCATCAGCATATCACGCAAGGCGTAGGAAAGGGCCCGGTAGCTGTCATCATTGCCGGCACGTTCCGGATCTCGTCCCTGGAAACTGAGGAGATGATGTTTGATGGTTTCTTTGATTCGTTCTACGGTATTTTCACCAAATATTGAGGTGTAGGGCTGGGGGGAGCTTTCTGAATCAGACATGACAGACCTCATACAAAACAAAAGGGAATAAGAAAAACGAAATATACATATTGTATGACAGCAGGACAGAGAAGTCCAATTTTGAGCAAATTTACGCTACGCTGGGAAAGATTAGCAATCTCAGGCAGCTAAAAAGCCAGCTTTAACAATACAAAACCGCCGACAAGCAAGGCTACAAAGACGATACAGAGGATATTAAAATACTTATCAATAAAGTGTTTGGCAGGCTCGCCCCACTTATGGAGCAGCCAGGCCACCACAAAAAAGCGGCAGGCCCTGGCGGCAAGTGATGCCATGAGAAAGACCGGAAGGTTGACCCGGGCCACACCAGCAGTGATGGTGGTAAGTTTATAGGGAAGGGGGGTCAGTCCAAAGACAAAGACTATCCAGGCATTCCAATGGTCATAAACCTGAAACAGATACTCTCCGCCCAAACTGCTACCCAGGGTGGATGTAAGATAGGATGGCAGGGCAATATCAAGCCTGCCGTTCACATCAACCAGGGTCACATGGGCAATATTCTCAACGATCCAGCGCCCCATGGTATCCCAGGCAAAGACACCGATTCCATATCCGGCAAGTCCCCCGGCAACCGAGGCCAGGGTGCACCAGAAGGCATACTTGTACCAACGGCTGGTGGCCCCAAGGACCAGAGCGATAAGGAGTACATCGGGAGGTATTGGAAAGAAACTGGACTCAGCAAAAGACCAATGCGCTCAGCAGCGTGATATCGGAAAACGGGCGAAAGGAATAGAC
>CAYWMZ010000397.1:0-2960 GCA_964459485.1 uncultured Desulfocapsa sp.
CAGACGAGACATTTCGAATTCAGAAATGGGCGATGGATATAAGCTTTTTGCAATGCTCTGTTACGGGTCTTGGTATGACATTTGATACATTTTTCCGATGTATATGTGGCACCATAGGCAATGCCTATGGGGATGAATGTCATTATGACAAAGAAAAGTAAACTTTTAGTACAATGTTTCATTGTGTTGACCAGAGAGGGAAATGTGAAAGAATTACGATCTTGTCTTCTTTTTTGGTAAGACAGACATTGCCGAAAGTGCATAAGGGGGCAATTGTGACGGGTAGGGGTGCCATTAAATAGACCATGGAAAAGCTGTTTGCGGGAAGAGTAGAAAATTTCATGGCGTTTTAGCGGAGGATGGCTATCCCCTTAGGGACAGCAGCAAGGTTTATATGGCCACTTATCTTATCGTTGACCGGGTCGATAATATCGAGTCCTCTGCTTTCTCTGTTTCCTGTATATATCCATTTATTAGTTGGACTGTAGGCGATTTCGAGTGGTGCTCCTTGTAAAGGAATGGTTTTTGATACCCCAAGTTGTCCAGCATTGAGAACCGATAGGGAATGTGAACCAGAGTTTGTTACATAGATATGGTTGTTGGCATGGATGATTCGTTTGGGGGCGAGTCCGACGGAGATACGCTTGCGGATCGTATTACGGGTGAGATCATAAATCATAACAGAGTTTCCGCCCTCTTCAGCAATATAGAGCAATCTGTCTCTGGAAAGCATCATTCCAGCAGGTTTTCTGCCCGTCGAAATACGTTGTACCGTATTGAGGGTTTGGGGGTCAAGGAGAAGTACGGTCTGCGAGAGGGATAAACTTACTGCAAGAAGCTTCTGTTTGGCAAGGTAGAGTATGAATGAAGGTCCATAGCCCAGGCGATTCTTTAGATCTGTTGTCCCAGAACGGAGATTGACACGCAGGATATTTCCCCGTTGCTTATCGATAACATAGGCCCATCTGCTGGAAGGGTCAGTTGTGAAATGGAGGTTTTTTCCAAGTGTTGACAAGGGGTATCGAGCCTCAAGCCTGTTTGCAGCAGGGCCGACCTTTTTGATTGAGGTATCTCTTTCCGTTAGGGCATAGAGATTGGCTGTGGGGGCGATGGGATCGCTCATGAGATAGCTAGGTCCACCGGGTACACCAAGGGAGTCGCAGACTCTGTTTTTATCGGTACATATCATGTAAATGGTGTCAATATCCGGGCAGCTTACATAGGCGACATCCACCAGAAGGTGCTTGAGTTTTGGCTGCAGGCTGAAGAGTGGAGGTTCCTGACTTCCCGTTGCCTGGTAGACGTCTGGGTTCAATTGAATAAAAAGGGAGCTGGAGGCATTTTTCCCAACATAGAGGGGCTCATGTATTTCGAGTATGGTGGGCTTATCCTGTGAAGGTGACGTGCCGGAAGGAGAGTTGTCACTAGTGGTAATCCGGAGTTTACCATAGTAGCCCATTGGAATGATGGCTCTTCCCAAAAAAAGCTGTCTCCCGGAAATCTTCCTGGTATTCACGGCAACAGGAGCAGCTAAAAGAGGAATCCACGAGTCGTTTTCACCTATGATGTCAATGGATTGAATGCTGAACTTCAGGCTTGGTTCTATGACTTTTCTGAGGTTAAGGAAGAGACTGATGCGTCCAGCCTTTTGAGTTGAGAGATCCACTCGATTGGTGGAAGCAGAAATATCTTGTCCTCCCCCGGATGGTGGCACACAGCCTGAGAGCCAAAAGATTGCCAGGGAGTATATAAAGATGACAAGGATAGAACCTGATTTCCGATATTGGTGTATTGTCCTGTTCTTCATAATATTTTAAGGGAGATCCGTGTTTAGAATGTAATACGGTAGACGCCGGATCGATCAGCCTTTGTGGCCACGGCACCATGAAAATGGCAGGTTTCACAGTTTATGGGAGTCCCGGGGCCTCCGTGGCATTGCATACAATGCATTTGGAGGTAGGGCGCATCGGTGACGTGATGGTGTACATTTTCCCATTCATTGGCATTACCAGTACCAAAGGCCAGGTCATCCTTATGACATTTTAGGCAGAGTAAACCCCAATCAGTGGTTGTAAGGGAGGTGATGGACGCGCTGAGGTCAGAACCATTTGCTCGACGTCTGAGGAGCATAACATTTTCAGAACCGTGGGCTTCGTGGCAATTGAGACAGGAGAGGACAAAGTCTGTTCCATTTGACGGCAAATCAAAGGGTGGGAGCGTTGCAACTGAGCCGTTCATTGCGCGCAGGCCATGCTTGTCTCCAGTGAGCCCCCAGTCAATGGGCTTCAGATTCCGGTTAAGGGTGGTGCTGGGAATGGTTGCTGTGGGGGTGTGACAGGTGGTGCAAAAGGCAACATAGTCGGGTGTTGCAGCTCGACCTGCAGTAGCGCCTACGCTGGCAGCGGGTTCCACATCCGTAAGATTGTTTGAACAGTAGGGTGGCTGATATTTGGTATTATAACTGCTGTCCATGGTCTCGGTGGTACCCCAGAGATTGAAGTGGTCACTGGGTTTTGAGAGTACAGAAAAAGTGGAGTCTTTGGGATTGGCCCAGTTTTGCTTGGCAAGATGCGGATTGTGACAGGCGTTGCAGGGGTTGGATTGGGCAGTGTACCAAGGGAAGGTTGACTTTGAATATGTACCTATGTCGTAGAGGTTATGGTAGGAGAGCTGATTCATGGCAGCCATAATAGTGGTTGGGCCCTGTCCGGCACAACCGAAGTTTTGACTGTAGTCATTGTTCATGACTGCCTGGGCGGAAGTGGGATTGTTATGACAGAAAAAACAGAAATTATCTGCTTCGTAGTAAGGGCTTGTGGTGGAAGAGGTGTTGAAATTTGTACTAAAGAGGTTGTAGGGAGAAGGGGTACCGCTGCTGGGGACAGGTTCACCGCCATTAATGCTCCCATGCTGTTCATGGCAGTGAGCACAGTTGCCACGGGAATATCCAAAGCCGCTGG
>CAYWMZ010000398.1:0-2954 GCA_964459485.1 uncultured Desulfocapsa sp.
GGGGTCAACAAAGGGCCACAACAGCTCTTCCAGTCGTGATTCCATATCATGGCCGCAGAGTTTGTCGATCTCGTAGGTCATATCGGGATCAAGGTGAAAGCAGGTATCGTTGGGATAGTGGAGAAATTTATCCGGCTTAAAGCCAAGATCCATAAGCTCGGTTGTGGAAAAGGTGCCCGAGGTTGCATTCCAGTGGGAGAGACGCAGACTGTAGCGGACGGGTCGATTAAGCACACTCCGGTGGAGGTAGAGGAGGGGCTCGGGGAGGCCGGATTGATGAAGGCTGTTACTGCTCACAGTTCAGGATAAGCTCCTTGAGGCCATTGATAAAGCCGGGATTACAGTTCAGTGATTTGCTGGACTCCAGTCGCATTCCCAGGTCTTTGGCTTGATCACGATAGAGCATATCAATTTCATAAAGGGTCTCCACATGGTCGGAGACGAAACTGATAGGGACCATAAGGATGTTCCTGCAGCCCTCCCCGGCCAGTTGCTTCAGCATATCCGGGGTGGAAGGGGATAACCATTCCACAGGGCCAGATCTGCTCTGAAAACAGAGCTTTCCGGTGCGCCCTGTGATCTTTTCTATTGCCCGGATAGTTTTTTCTATATGATCCACATAGGGATCGCCCTCCTCTATAAAAGAGGCTGGCAGGCTGTGGGCACTGTAAACCACCTGTGGGGTCTCTTTAAAATCGGATGCTGCCTCTTGGATATTGGCGGCCAGGGCCCGGATATACTCAGGTTGATCAGGCCAGGATTCTATAAGACTTAGCTTAAATTCGGTACCAGATCTGGCAATAGCCTTTTGGAGTTCCCGGACGGATGAACCCGTTGTGGCGCAGGAATAGTGGGGATACAGGGCCAGGGCAATGATTTTGTGTATGCCCATGGAGGAAAGTTCTGCAAGGGCAGTCTCGGTATCCGGCTTCCAGTAGCGCATGGCACTAAGCACCCTGTAGTCTCCGTGCTGATTGAGGAGTGTTTCCAGGGCCTCACCCTGTTGCCGAGTAATGGTGGTGAGGGGTGAGCCACCGCCAATACGGGCGTAGGTGGCCATGCTTTTTGGGGCACGTTTGCGGGCAATAAGCCATGCCAGCGGCTTCTGCATGAAGAATGGCCCCAGTCGGATGATATCCCGGTCTGAAAAGAGGTTGTAGAGAAAGGGGCGCACGTCTTTAAGCGTCTCTGGCCCTCCCATATTAAGAAGTATGACTCCGGTTCCTTCTGTTGTCATTTCAGCTCTCTGGTACTGGTATCTGGCAGTTGTCCCGTCGCACTGGATCTGTTCCGTGCTCTTTATCCTATACCAGTAAGTCCTATTCCTTGAAAGGGAAATGATACGAAAAAAAACTGAAAAGTTGCAACGCATCTTGATTATCTGTTTAGAAAACATATAATAACAGGAAGGGCATGATTTTGAAGTGAGCTGCTGATTGTGCAGTGTTACTAAAAAGAGTGCCAGGGCACGTGTCTGCGGATACGTCAGGTGATGATGGTTCTGCTTGCAGGATCATTATTGGAGCTTAATGGAGGAACCGTATGGACCTAAAGGTTGAAACCCGGAATGTTGAGTTGCGAAAAGGCTGGCAAAAAAAGATCGATGAAGAAAAAGAAAAGCTGGTTCGTCATTTTGCTAATTTCCTTCTCCGTCTCCGTGTCTCCATCGAGGCGACAGTCCATCATAAGGAAGGTGGTTATGAGTTGAAACTTGTGGCTTCTGTACCCAATGATACAGTGGTTGTCACCAGAAAAGGGGAGAATGTAGGGCCTCTGCTTGTAGAAGCGTTTGATGTCCTTGCCTTGCAGATGAAAGAGATTGTGCGAAAGAAACGTCAATCTCAGAAGAGTAGTGATGCTGCAATGGATGACGGCGCTCAGTTTGGTATAATTCGTAAAGTTTCTCCGTTTGAATCCTATGGCTTTATCGTGAGTCGGGATGCTCGGGAAATTTATTTTCATGAAAATGCCTTAAAAGATATTTCAATCGATTCACTCACTGAAGGGGATTCTGTTGTATATGGTGAGAGTCTGGGGGATAAAGGCCCTCAAGCCTCCTGGGTTCGGATGGATCGTTAGTTACCACAAGAGAGAACCTTTTTTGTTTTTGAGGCCCTGTGCAGATGATTCTGCACAGGGCCTTTTCTTTTTTATGGCCTAATGGTAAAAGTTTGATTCTGTAATGAATATTTTCTTTACAGAAGATGTTAAATGAACATCGCCTAAAGAGAGAACCTGGTCCTTAGAGCCAGTCTTTTCTCAAAACACAAATGGAGTTATTCTATGAAGCTACAGCAAGAGGATCTTGGGGCAGATTATTATAGGCTTGGAAGGGATGAAGTACTGGATCGTATTAATGCCAGAAAACGGGAACTTGCAGAGAAGGTACTGATACTCTGTCACCATTATCAGCAGCAGGATCTCTTTCAATTTGCCGATATGACAGGTGACTCCCTGAAACTTGCCAAGGAGGCCGCTGCCGTGAGCGATCGGGAGTTCTTGATTTTCTGTGGGGTCCATTTTATGGCTGAATCGGCAGATATCCTGGCAAGTGAAGGTCAAAAAGTATTACTGCCGCACCTCAACGCAGGCTGTCCCATGGCCGATATGGCAACGGCTGGGGCGGTGGAACAGGCCTATAAGGAACTCCTCAGTGTGGGGATTGTTGCAGATGAAAAGGATATGGTTCCGGTGACCTATGTGAACTCCTCTGCTGCCATTAAGGCCTTTGTTGGAGAACGGGAAGGATCGGTGTGTACCTCATCCAACGGGGAACGGGTTCTACAGTGGGCCATGGACAAAGGAGAGAAGGTCTTTTTCTTTCCCGATGAACACTTGGGCCGTAACTCTGCGGCTGCTCTGGGTGTGCCTGATGAGCAGGTGGTGTTGTGGCGGCGCGGTGAGTTACTTGGCGGCAACAGCGTTGAGGCAATACGGCAGGCTAAGGTACTCCT
>CAYWMZ010000399.1:0-2951 GCA_964459485.1 uncultured Desulfocapsa sp.
GGTGCAACCACATTACCAATGGATTTGGACATCTTCTTGCCCTTTCCGTCCACCACATAACCATGGGTCAAAACCCCTTTATAGGGCGCATGGCCCCGGGTGCCCACAGAGGTGAGCAGAGAACTCTGAAACCAGCCGCGATGCTGATCGCTGCCTTCAAGATAGAGATCGGCAGGAGCCCGGAGTTCAGGACGCGCCTCCACAACGGCTGCGTGAGAGCTACCCGAATCAAACCAGACATCGAGTATATCCTCCTCTTTTTCAAACGCAGTTCCACCACAGGATGCACAACTGCAGCCCTCTTCCAGAAAATCTTCCAGCTCATGACGAAACCAGGCATCGGCGCCCTCTTTCCGAAACAGCTCATCAATACGGGCTACCAGGGCCTCACTCTTAAGCACTTCACCACAGGCAGTACAACTCACCACAGTGATGGGAACACCCCAGGTGCGCTGCCGTGACAGACACCAGTCCGGGCGGTTTTCAACCATGGAGTGGATGCGCTGCATGCCCCAGGCGGGAGTCCACTGCACATTTTCGATCTCGGTCAAGGCCTTCTTTTGAAGATCATTTGTCTCCATGGAGATAAACCACTGCGGCGTGGCCCGGTACATAACCGGTTTTTTGCAACGCCAGCAATGGGGGTAGCTGTGCTCGATGGAACTTTCATGGAGCAGAGCACCACTTGCAGCCATATCCGCATTAATTATTTTATTTACGGCAGGAACCTGCTGCCCGGCGTAGGGTCCGGCCTCTTTAGTATAGCGTCCTTCACTGTCAACGGGAGAGAGTACCTCAAGGTCATAGCGCAGTCCGGTAAGATAATCGTCTGCACCGTGTCCGGGGGCTGTATGGACGCAGCCGGTACCAGCCTCAAGGGTCACATAGTTTGCCAGAACAAAGAGGGAATTGCGATCGAGAAAGGGGTGGCGGCAGTTACGTTTCTCAAGGCCCCGGGCCGAAAAGGTGCCAACAATGGAGTAATCAGTAATCTCCATCTCCGCCATCACTCCGTCAACCATCTCTTTGGCCATAATCAGGGTTTCATCCCCGGTTTTTACTGCCGCATATTCAAAATCAGGATGAAAGGCCACTGCCAGGTTTGCAGGCAAAGTCCAGGGAGTGGTGGTCCAGATCACCACAGAGAGTTTATCCCCGGTAAGTGCCGGATCGATATCTGAGA
The DNA here is from genome assembly GCA_964459485.1 of uncultured Desulfocapsa sp. Lineage (GTDB taxonomy): Bacteria > Desulfobacterota > Desulfobulbia > Desulfobulbales > Desulfocapsaceae > Desulfocapsa. The sequence goes on from CAYWMZ010000399.1 coordinate 1,184, forward strand.
TATCTTCAACTACCGGAAATTTCACATAGATGGAGGGGGAACGATGGTCATAGTACTCCACCTCGGCCTCAGCAAGAGCTGTGGTACAGGTGGCACACCAGTAGACCGGTTTCTTGTTGCGGATAACAGAGCCTGAGAGCAAAAACTTATTAAACTCACGGGCAATGGTAGCCTCATAATCATAGTTCATGGTGAGATAGGGATGATCCCAGTCACCAAGCACACCAAGGCGTTTAAATTCTGCCTTCTGGGTCTTGATCCATTTCTCGGCATACTTACGGCAGGCTCCCCGTTTAGAGATCTTGGGGATGGAGTTCTTCTTCTCGCCCAGTTCCTGATCCACATTGTGCTCAATGGGCAGGCCGTGACAGTCCCAACCGGGAATATAGGGTGCCTGGAATCCTGCCATACGCCGGGATTTCAGAATAATGTCTTTGAGTATCTTATTAAATGCCGTACCTAGGTGAATATGGCCGTTGGCATAGGGAGGGCCGTCATGGAGGACATAGAGAGGGCGTCCTTCCCCATGCTCCTGAAGCATTTTATAGAGGTCTTCTTTTTCCCAACGTTTTAAGTACTCCGGCTCCTTCTGATTCAAATTGGCCTTCATCTTAAACTTGGTCTGCGGCAGATTCAGGGTATCCCTGTAATCCATAACTCTCTCCTTATAATAATAACAATACGGCTGCCATTTGATATTTACTCAATGGCTTTAGCGGCGTTCAGTTCCAGCAACAAAACCCTTAAATTTACCAACTGGGCATGAAGTTGCAAGGAAAAATGGCAAAAAGCCCTGAAACCAGCTTTAAATTTGACAAGCGGGTGTGCCTTAATTAGTATGGGAATGTTAGACATTTTATCGTTTTCTTATACTTTATCCAATTTCAGAGATCGTTAATGACAAAAATAATTGCCATGGCGGGTAAAGGCGGCACAGGAAAAACCACAACCTCCGCCCTGCTCACCAAATATTTGCTTAAAAAGAAAGAGACCCCTTTTTTACTGGTTGATGCGGATGCAAATGCTAATCTCAACGAGCTGTTAGGTCTTGATGTGGAGATCACCCTGGGCCAGATTCGCAAGGAACTCAAAGGAGAGATGCCGCCCAACATCACCCGTGACCAGTTTATGGAGATGAAGATTCATCAGGCTCTCATTGAGGAGACCGGCTTTGATCTGCTGGTTATGGGCCAGCCGGATGGCCCCGGCTGCTACTGTGCTGCCAATCAGCACCTGGCCATGACCATGGATAAACTGGCGGCTAACTATAAGTACATTATTGTCGATAATGAAGCAGGAATGGAACACCTGAGCCGCATGAATATGCGGGCCATAGACTACCTGCTGGTCACCTCCGACCCCTCGGCCCGGGGTATCCTCACAGCCAAACGCATCTCAGATATCACAAAACCTTTGGGCCTTGAGATAAAGGAGCAGTACCTACTGGTAAATCGGGCTCCACAGCCCGTTCCCGTCGCTCTCCAGGAAAAAATTGATGCAGCCATTGCAGATTCGGGTATGAAACTTGGTGGTATTATTCCTTCCAGCGAACTCCTGATCAATCAGGAGCTGAGCGGAGAATCGTATCTGGGCCTTGATGACGAGGCAGATATCATTGCCTCTGTTACTGAAATGTTCGATAGAATCTTGTCCTGAAGACGGCTAAAAAAGCCCCTGCCGAGACATTTTAAATCTTTTACAGAGAACCCGTGACCACTCAATCCTCCACAGAGACAAAGACCTCATCCGGCCATATCATGATCGAGAT
>CAYWMZ010000400.1:0-2951 GCA_964459485.1 uncultured Desulfocapsa sp.
GGACGCTTGGGCAGTAGGTTTTTCAGATACCCAAGAAGAAAATCGATATTGAGGCTGCGTTCATGGGCCTCGTCAATAATAATAACGTCATAGTGACGAAGCAGGGGATCCCGTCTGGTCTCGGCCAGCAGTACCCCGTCTGTCATAAATTTTATGCGGGTATCCTTACTGGTTTTGTCGTGGAAGCGGATCTTGTAGCCAACCAGTTGCTGGTGGGGGGCAAGTTCGGTGGCGACCCGTTCAGAGACCGAGGTAGCAGCAACCCGGCGGGGCTGGGTGCAGCCGATACAAGATGAGCTACCAGGGAAAAATTCGAGACAGAATTTGGGGAGTTGGGTGGTCTTGCCTGAGCCGGTTTCTCCTGAAACAACAATTACCTGGTGATCTTGAAGGAGTGCGAGAAATTCCTCCCGATAGGCAACTATGGGAAGGTTTGAAGGATAGTTGAGTTGCATGGTAGACGATGCCCTTAAACATGAAGTGTGGTATAGATGAGCTGCTGTTTTGTACACGGGAATAGATGATCTGTCATTGAAAAGTTGTGAAAAAGGAAACCCAGTAATGAGTAGAATTGAGGTGGCAGTCGCTGCCCCGTTGTATCGAACCCTGTCATACAGCTGTGATATGGAAGTAGAGGGGGATCCCGTCGGGAGGCGGGTACTGGTGCGGATGGGACGCCAAAAGCTCACCGGCTATGTGCTGGGATTGCTCCCGGAAGAGGATGTCAGCTACCGTATCCTTCCCGTGCTGCGTTTTCTTGATCAAGAGGGGCATGGTCTCTTTCCTGAAAACCTGGTTCCTTTCTTCAGGTGGATTGCAGACTACTATCATCATCCCATTGGAGAGGTGATTAAAACCGCATTGCCTGGCGGGCTTAGCCCTCGTAATCGCAAGGTGCTGCAACTTACGGCACAGGGTGAGGAGGGACTTGTATGGGATGATTGCCTGGGGGCTGCTCCTGATTGGTTTCAGGTACTGACGGAAAAGAAGGGCCTAACCCCCAGCGCCACCAAAAAGCTCCTGGCAGATGGTCGCCATGCAAAACAGCTCAAAGAATATCAGAAAGCCGGATTACTTAAAATTGATGATAGGTTGGATGGAGAGAAGACCAGTATCAAACGGGAACTCTGTTACCAACTCCTTCAAGAGATTGCCCTACCTGAAGAAATTGAAGGGGAAGAGGGGATAACGGCCTTAAAAGCTGTTGCCAAACAGGAAGTGGCAGGCAAGGCCCTTGGAGTGCCCCAGGTCCGAGTCCTCTACTATTTGTCAAGGCTCCTGCGGGAACAGGGGCAGGAGACAGTACCCGGCAAAGATCTCAGTAAGCTCTCCAGCGGTGCCTCAAAGGCCTTAAAGGTACTTGAGAATCGTGGGATAGTAGTCTCTGAGAGGCGTCGTATCTATCGTAATCCCTTTGGCGAGACCCTGACCCACTTCCCAAAACCTGAACAGCTCAGTGACGAACAGCAGCAGGTGCTCTCCAAGATCATTCCAGCACTTGAAGATGGGGACTATAGTCCCTTTCTCCTCCATGGTGTTACCGGATGTGGCAAGACTGAAGTGTACCTCCGGGCAGCGGAGAAGACCTTGGCACTGAATCGTGATGTGTTGATATTGGTGCCGGAAATTGCACTTGCCACTCAGCTTGAGGCCCATTTTGTATCACGTTTTGGGGATATGGTGGTGCTGCTCCATTCCGGACTCAGTGCGGGAGAACGCTTTGATCAATGGTGCCTTGCCGCAAGGGGCAACGCCCGGATCGTTATTGGGGCCAGATCCGCTGTATTTGCACCCCTTATGAATCCCGGTCTTATTGTGGTGGATGAGGAACATGACTCTGGATACAAACAGGACGACGGTCTGCGTTACCATGGTCGGGATCTTGCCATACTGCGGGCCCGGTTCAATAAGGCCGTGGTCATTCTTGGTTCCGGGACTCCAAGTATTACCAGTTATGCCAGTGCCCGCAATGGGAAGTTCAGCCTGCTCAACATGACTCGCAGAGTGGAAGATAGACCCCTGCCCCAGGTAATGGTGGTGGATCTCAAGGACAAAAAGGAGAAAAAATACCAGGAGGCCATTGGTCGAAAACTGGAGAAAGAACTTCAGAAGAACCTGGAAGATGGTAAACAGTCCATTCTGCTCTTAAATCGTCGTGGATTTTCAAATATCTATCTCTGTTCTGACTGTGGTGAGCCGGTAAAATGTCTGCATTGCCACGTCTCTTTGACCTATCACAAAAAAAAGGCCAGACTGGTCTGTCACTACTGTGGCTACAACCTTAAAGAGAATGTGATTTGCAGTAATTGTAACTCGCAGAAGCTTACTCCCGTTGGCTTTGGAACAGAACGCATTGAGCTTGAGATCCAGGAGAGCTTTCCTGAGGCCCGGGTGGCCCGGATAGATTCGGATACGGCCCGGGATCGGCGTAAATTTCTGGCCCTGCTCAAGAAGATGCATCAGCGGGAGATCGATATCCTGATCGGTACCCAGATGATAGCCAAAGGGCATGATTTTCCCCATGTGACACTGGTTGGAGTGATCTGGGCCGATGGTGGCCTTAATATTCCCGATTACCGGGGAGCGGAACGAAGCTATCAATTGCTCTCCCAGGTAACTGGCAGGGCAGGGCGGGGAGAGAGTCCCGGCAGGGTGATAATCCAGACCTTGCGTCCTGAACATTATGCCATTCAACTGGCCCAGGCCCATAATTATCAGGGACTCTTCGAACGGGAGATGGAGATCAGGGCCAATCCCATGTTTCCCCCCTATTTACGGTTGATTAATATCAGAATCTCTGGAAGCAGTGAGGCACAGGTACAGAAAGCTGCCATGGAGCTGGCCGGCTTGTGTAGAAGGGAAGCTGGGGGGGCAGTGGAGATCCTGGGCCCTGCGCCTGCGCCCATAGACAGGATTCGGGACAGGTACCGCTGGCAGGTATTGCTTAAGGG
>CAYWMZ010000401.1:0-2940 GCA_964459485.1 uncultured Desulfocapsa sp.
CGGACTCGCCATTGCCTCAAAGGCAGTTGCCCAATCAGAAGATAAAATAGCTGCCAGCAAAGTCCTTCAGGGGAAGATGCGATTTCTTGCAGAATATTTACTTCAATTTGACAGAATTATTGTGAGCCAGATGAGGGCCAAGGTTATAGGCTTCCAGACCGTTATGATAGGCGCACTGGGAATTATAATCTGTCTCATCAGTTTTGCTCTGGTACTTCTTTACAAAAAGACTCTAATTCCGCTTCTTGAGCTCAGTGAGCAGACAAAAAATGTGGACATTGTCAATGCCGGATTTAAATACGGCACTAATACCTGTTCAGAGATTACACTATTTGTGGATTCGCTAAACAATTTACTCGATGAGCTAACACAAAACCAACCTGATTCTGGAGTGGATTCTGAATCGCTCAGCGACAAACTGGCCATACTGATAAATGAAAGCAACAATCTTTCAAATGGAATTATAAACTACGCCCAGCTCCTAACAGACAGCTACCGCGAAGTTGGCATTGGAAAAGAAGAGATCACCCTACTTCAGAATATTATTACTGCTGCCGAGAGGATTGCTCAACTCAATAAAGAGATCTAAAAAGAGTTGTTAGGTTTTTTACAATCAGGGTATTTCGTAATCGAAGATGCACTCTTGTCAGAAATATTATCATCCTGAGTTTTCAATATTTTTACTGGTGCATGATCAATACGATTCAATAATATCAACGCCTCCAGGCATTTTTTCAAAACCCTTAAGACGGAGTTTTAACTTGACAATTAGGCATTACAGCAGTATGCATCGTTTCGTATATATACCAGACACTACTTAGTAGTAGCCCTACTATGTGGCAACAATGGTAAAGATTCTCATCTTTTGCCATATTTATTAATGTACTTAAAAGTTTTATCAGCCTTTTATTTCACGCTGAGCCCATATCTACCGGAGCACAAAAATGATCAAAAGACCTTTGTTTACAGCCAGTTTTTTAACCCTTTCCGCGTCTCTTCTCTTTGCAGGCAATATCCTTGCCAGCGAACCCTACGATGCACAGGCCAACGGGCCTGAGAATGATATCGTATGGAACACGCCCATTAAAGCAACATTTAAGCATCAGGTTCACACCGTGGATGCTGGCCTAGAGTGCTCAAGTTGCCATGATGATATTTTTTCAATGCAACGTGGAACAGCCGTCAATTCGAAAAATTTCAACATGAAGGGCATGGCCGATGGGGAATTCTGTGGTGCCTGCCACGATGGAGATACTGCCTTTGCAACAGATAGTAACTGTATTGCCTGCCATAGTGCCCCTGGAGAGCCAATTGTTTGGAAAAGCCCAACTAAGGCCGCTTTCAGTCATAAGGCCCATGTGGGAGAATTCGAGCTTGATTGCAGTAGTTGTCACAATGGCACCTTTGCCATGAAAAAAGGCGCCGCCATGGCCAACAATGATTTCAACATGGATTCATTTAAAGAAGGAAAATATTGTGGAAGTTGTCATAACGGAGATGATGCATTTGCTACAACCACACAATGTGGGTCTTGCCATTTTCCTCCCACAGGAAAAATTGTCTTCAGTCAACCCGTTAAATCCGTTGTTTTCGACCATAATATCCACGTTGGGAAGGAAAAATTATCCTGCGAATCATGCCATAAAGATGTCTTTGCCATGAAAAAAGGAACTCTCGAGGCCTTAAAACTTATCACCTCCGATGACCCCGTTGAGAAAAGAGCGTACCTCGTGACCCTCCACAACAAATTCTGTGGGACCTGTCACGATTCTTCACAGGCTTTTGGCTACCTGACCAAATGTACAATCTGTCATGTTGGTGTTAAGGGTTTTGACAGAATGAATGGTGGAAGCAACCATAAGACCCACGCCGAAGGTAATCACTGATACATTCAAAAAAGGACTATTGTTCATAACAGTCAGTTAATTATAACTGAGAACCGTAGTTCAGTTTAATTCATATTACTGCATAGAGGAGAGGAAATGACTGGAAGGATGGTTAATATTTCGAAAAAATGGGGCTTTCACGGCGTAGAAGCCCTGAGAACAGCAAGCCCTGGATACAAAATAATGATGGGCTTCTTTGCCCTGTTAGGACTTGCTGGAGTTGTAGTTGGATTACACGGTATGATAAAAGGCTATCATCATGTTTATGGTGTTACCCGTGAGATATCATGGGGACTCCTGATCTCAACTTATATCTTTTGTGTAGTGACCTCAACCGGTCTCTGCATTATCTCTTCTATTGGTCACGTTTTCGGGGGTGAGGCCTTTATGCCCATAGCCAAACGTGCCGTTTTTATGTCCATTACGTTTATGTTAGGTGGTTTTTGTATCATTTTCTTTGATATTGAAAATCCCTTTCGTATGGCCATCTATAATGTAATCTCCCCAAACTTTGTATCCAATATGTGGTGGATGGGTACCCTTTATGGAATGTACCTGGTTTGCATGGTTATTGAGTATTATTTCTTACTTGAGCAAAACCATTCACTCTCCCGCCTTATGGGATTCTTTGGACTGGTTATAGGTGTTGCAGCGCATAGTAACTTAGGAGCTGTGTTTGGAATGCTGCATGGAAGGCCTTTTTGGTATGGTCCTTACCTGCCTATCTATTTTATTTTCTCAGCTGCTATGTCAGGTGGTTGTGCTATCCTGTTCTTCACAACACTTGGGTGGAAAATCAATCCTGAGATTATGAACCAGAGGATGGAACGTTCTATCAAAGCGGTAACTCAGGTTACCATCTTTTTGATTGCTGTTATTCTCTTTTTTACCGTTTGGAAAATCATTACAGGTATGGTATCCGAGGGTAAAGAACTCGTTATCATGTCATTTCTAACGGGTGATTATGCCATTAATTTCTGGGTTTTTGAAATATTCTTAGGAATGGTTCTTCCCCTTTATCTTCTTATTCGTTCACGAGGAAACAACTTCAATC
>CAYWMZ010000402.1:0-2935 GCA_964459485.1 uncultured Desulfocapsa sp.
GGATGACAGCGGGGAGAGGTGTGTTGGAGCCTATGTGATGGAAAATGGCGTGGTGGAACCCTACCGTGCAAAGATAACAGTACTCTGTAATGGGGGAGTGGGAAAGGTGTATCTCTATACAACTAACCCGGATATAGCAACGGGCGATGGTATTGCCATGGCCTTTCGGGCGGGGGCTGAGGTCGGGAACATGGAGTTTGTTCAATTCCATCCCACCTGTCTCTACCACCCAGAGGAAAAAAACTTCCTCATTTCGGAGGCGGTTCGTGGCGAAGGGGCGGTCTTGATCGGGAAAGATGGAATTCCTTTTATGGAAAAGTACGATCCAAGAAAAGATCTTGCCACAAGAGATACGGTGGCAAGAGCCATTGATAAGGAGTTAAAGGAGAGTGGGGAGGATTGTGTTTTTCTAGATATCAGTCATAGGGATGCTGATTTTATAAAAAAACGATTTCCAACAATCTATGGGCGCTGTCTCTCTCGAGGAATTGACATCACTAAACAGCCTATCCCGGTAGTACCCGCAGCGCATTATATGTGCGGGGGCGTGCGTACAGATAAAAGCGGTCGTACCACTATTCCAGGACTCATGTCATTGGGGGAGACGGCTTTTACAGGACTCCATGGGGGGAATCGCTTGGCAAGCAACAGTCTCTTGGAGGCAGTAGTCTACGCCAATCGGGGCGCAGATCTCTGTGAAAAAATTTGGGCTAAACTCAAAAACAGACTGCTTCCTGACGTCGATGGGTGGAAAACGGGTGATGCAAGAAAACTGAGTGAAGAGATCCTGATAAATCATAATTGGGACTCCATACGCAGAGTAATGTGGGATTATGTTGGTATTGTACGGTCAAGTAAGCGCTTGGTTCTTGCAAAGAAGAGGATGGAATTCATCTATGCCGAAATTGTTCAGCACTATAGGGAGTATTATATCACAGCAAATATGGTCGAACTTAGAAATATATCACTGATATCATTGTTGATTATCCAGGCGGCTATGCTTAGGAAGGAGTCTAGGGGATTGCATTTCATAATTGATTACCCAGATAAAAATAAAGAGAGGCGGCAGACTGTTTTTCGTAGGAAAAGTAATGCCAATACCTGGGATATAGAAGTTCTGGAGGAGGAGTAGAGATGGGGAAACAGTTTGTGATCTCAGTTATGTCCAAAGATAGACCAGGAATAATAGCAGATGTGACTTCTGTTATCTATGACCTGGGTGGGGACTTGGCGGATTTAGATCAGTCGGTGATGGGTGGGTTTTTCAGCATGATTCTTATGGCAGAATTCGGGGAGTCTATTGAAAAACAGCAACTCCTACAGGCCTTTTTGGATATCAACTCGGAAACTACCATTGAGGCAAGTATTAAGGAAATTGAAACATCGTTTTCAACAGTTAAGCGTGATCTACCTGGGGAAACCTTTGTGGTGACCGCACAGGCAAAAAATCGAAAAGGTTTGGTGAAAACCTTGGGGGTGTTTTTTTATGGGCGTAAAATCAATGTGTTGGATCTGGTTACCACTGTATCTGGAGGAGTCTATACCATGATTTTTCAGGTTGACCTGAGTCATATTAAGGACATGCCGAAACTGCGTGAAGAGTTGACTGAATTGGCTCAAGCAGAGGAACTTGAATTGGTGATGCAGCATAATGATATATATATGGCGACCAGCGAAGTTGGGACCGCCTTGGATACATTCTTGGAGAGATAGGGGGAGGTATGCTTCGTTCAGATCAAATTATGGCCACCGTTGAAATGGTACAGAAAGAGAACCTTGATGTCCGTACCGTGACCATGGGAATAAATCTCCTTGACTGCCGTTTTGGAAGTGTGGAGAAAACGTGTTGTGCTGTTGAGGAGAAAATTGCGAAATATGCTGGAAATTTCGTGGCTGTCTGTGATGAGATAGCGGTCAAGTATGGAATCCCGGTGGTGAATAAGCGTATTTCGGTGACCCCAGCAGCACTGGTGGGTGCTGGGTTTTCCAAGGAAGATTTTATAGAGCTGGCAAAATCCCTGGATCGGGCAGCGGAAAGGGCGGGAATAGATATCCTGGGGGGCTTTACGGCCCATGTAGAAAAAGGAATGACACCGAGCGATTTGGCCTTTATCGAATCACTCCCCAAGGCCCTGGCTGTAACAAATCGTCTCTGTGCCTCCATTAACGTAGGATCTAGTCACAAGGGAATCAATATGGATGCGGTGGCCATGATCGGTACCACGGTCAAAAAACTAGCTGAGGAGACGGCAGAGAATGGAGGGTTCGGGGCAGCCAAGTTTGTAGTATTTTGTAATCAACCTGGAGATAATCCATTTATGGCTGGGGCAATCCACGGAGTTGAAGAAGCTGATGTGGTTTTAAACGTTGGCGTCTCAGGCCCTGGGGTAATTGCTCGATCTTTAAAAAAGTTGATTAAAAAGAGGGGGGCGGAAAATTTACGACTGGATGATATAGCAGAAGAGATCAAACAGATTACATTCAGAGTTACAAGATGTGGTGAATTGATTGGCCGTCAGGTATCAAAAAGCCTGGGCATAGAGTTTGGAGTGGTGGATTTGTCACTGGCTCCTACGCCTAAGATTGGTGATTCAGTGGGTGAGATCCTTCAGATACTCGGAGTTGACGATGTGGGAGCACCAGGATCAACGGCCATAGTCGCCATGTTAAACGATGCCGTGAAAAAGGGTGGTATCTTTGCCTCTAAGGCAGTGGGGGGCCTGAGCGGGGCCTTTATTCCTGTGATGGAGGATGCGGTTTTGGCAGATGCTGTGGGAAAAGGTGCGCTGACCATTGAGAAACTGGAAGCCCTGACCTGTGTCTGCTCGGTGGGCCTTGATATGGTACCTGTTCCAGGTGATGTGGATGCGACAACAATTGCTGCCATCATAGCAGATGAGATGGCCATCGGAATGGTAAACAACAAAACCACCGC
>CAYWMZ010000403.1:0-2930 GCA_964459485.1 uncultured Desulfocapsa sp.
CAAATAGCAGAAAGGCCGCTGCCACAAAACCGGGAATAACAAATAGCACAAAACCCAGTGAGATCAAGATCATGGCCAGGATACCAAAGACCAGCAGCGGCAAGAAGAGGCGCATCTCAGAAAAGAGATCGCCGAGCCTTGGCTCCCGTCCCTCACGCAGGGTGCGGAGCAGAGACTGCATATAGCCGGCACTGGTGACAGGTGCCAGGATACCAAAAGAGAACATAACCACAATGACCTGCACCAAGGTCAGCAGAATAACCGGTACGATAAACTCCAGGGTGCTTTCCCATGCCGTCTGTAAATGCTGTCTAAAATCCATTATTTTCCTTGATTTGTTGTTGAGTAAAAGAGTGGCAAGCACCATTTAATACAGTACTTCCAAGGCCTCCACCAGAGAGGCCACACCCTCAATCTTAAGACCCTTTATGGCCTGCTGCGGCACATTAGCCTTAGGGATCACAGCTCTTCGAAAACCATGTTTTGCGGCCTCTTTGAGCCTGGCCTCGCCATTGGCCACCGGACGGATTTCACCCGAGAGTCCGATCTCCCCAAAGAAGAGGGAGTCGTGGGGAATGACCCTGCCCTGGAGGCTGGAGACGATACCCACCATGGCCGCAAGATCTGAGCTGGTCTCATAGACCCGGATACCGCCCACCACATTGACATACACCTCATCGCTGGCCGTAGCCAGACCACCATGCTTGGCCAATACTGCCAGGAGCATGGCGATACGGTTCTGATCCATCCCCACCGCCAGCCGTCTCGGATTTCCTGACTGACTCTCGGTTACCAGGGCCTGAATCTCCACCAGCAGCGGCCTGGTACCCTCCCAGACCACAGTGACCGCACTGCCGGATGCTGGGGTGCCGGAACGGGACAGGAACATGGCAGAGGGGTTTTTCACCTCTTTTAGCCCTCTGTCTGTCATTGCAAAAAATCCCAGTTCACCCACACTGCCAAAACGATTCTTATCGGCCCGCAGAATACGGTATCTGGCATCATCTGTGGAGGAGAGTACCACCTGGGCATCCACTATGTGGCTCAGGGTCATGGGTCCGGCCAGAGAATGATCCTTGGTGACGTGGCCCACCATAAAGATTGCGGTATTGGTCTCTTTGGCATAACGGGTAAGGATGGCCGCCGACTCCCGTACCTGGGAGATGGAACCGGGAGCCGATTCGGAGGACGTTGAATGCACCACCTGAATGGAATCGATCACCACCACCTGGGGCCGTTCACTGTCCATCACCTTACAGATCTCTTCCACCGAGGTCTCGGCCAGCATTTTTATATTGCCCCCTGGGAGCGCCAGTCTGTCGGCACGTTCTGCTATCTGCTGCGGTGATTCTTCTCCAGATACATAGAGTACCGGAGTCCCCCCGGCCCCGCTTGTGGCCAGTGCCTGAAGGAGCAGAGTTGATTTCCCAGCCCCTGGTGCCCCGCCAATCAGCACCACAGAGCCACACACTATTCCCTGGCCCAGAACCCGGTCAAACTCGGCAATCCCGGTGGATAGCCGCTCAGCACGGCTCCGATCCACCTCAGAGAGTAGCTGAACAGTGGCCTTCCTGCCACTGTAACCACCGGCCCGACCACCCACAGGACTCTTTCCCAAGCGGACTTCCTTAACAGTGTTCCATTCCTTACAGACACTGCACTGTCCCAGCCAGCGACTGAAATCAGCACCACAGTCGGTGCAGACAAAGGCCGTTTCCTTTTTTTTTGCCATATTTCTACTATCCCTCACTGAAATAATTCTTCCCAGAAAGAGTTTAGCACAGTCAGATCATATAGAAAAGGGCATATCCCCCTTTACTCATCCAGGAAAAAGCCCTATTGTATGCACCATGAAAAATACAACAGCAACGCCCCCATGGATCCCTCTGTCACACTCCCTTACATTTCTCCTCCGCTCCAGAAAGCTCATGATCTGGAGTGCTGTTCTGGTGCTCATCACCATGTTCCTGACCTGGCTTGGCTACCTGCTCACTGTTGACTTTGTGGACAGTCTTACCGGAACCTTTTTCCTCAGTCAGCCGGACGCCATTGGTATCTGGGGCTGGACAAAATTCCTGTCTTGGCAGCTCATGTATTGGAGTTTCCTGGTGGTGAGCCGTATTGTTGCCTTCTACCTGGCCTTTCTTGTGGCCTACACCCTCTCAGCCCCCGGCTATGTGTTTCTAAGTACTGCGACGGAAAAGAAACTCGCTGGCGTTGACTTTGAGCCGGATGCAGCGCTCAACCTCAAAGGTCTGCTCATTGATCTATGGGAGGGCTTGAAGATTGGACTCTTTGGAATAGTGGTGACCGTTGCGGCCCTGCTGGCAAACTTTATCCCCGGAGTGGGACAGGTGATAGTACTGCTGCTCTACACCTACTATTCGGCGCTGATGTTTGTGGATTATCCGAGTTCAAGAAGGCGCTGGAGCCTGGGAGAGAAGATCTCCTGGCTGAAGAAAAACAATAAACAGGCACTGCGGCTGGGGATCCTGCCGGCACTGCTCAGTCTGATTCCGCTACTCAATATCTTCTGCATCGCCCTGATCTTTCCCCTGATGACCGTACACACCACACTGAACTTTGTGGCCATTGAAAAAACGGGCAGGGAGCTTAGTACACAGGGGAAGGGGCAGGCATAACCGGAATTTTGGTATCTTTGGGTTTCACAACCTGTACCACGTTATTGCCCCTGGCGATCAGGATGTAACAGGGCAGCGGTTCCGAACGGTTTTTCATCTTTAACTGTTGCAGGGCACTACAAGGCAGCTTTTTGGGAAGGTGACGACTGGTACGCTCACCAATCACGATCTCCTGAGCTGTAGCATGGCTTTCCATACGGACAGCGGGATTCACCGTATCCCCAATTACTGTATAGTGCTGCCTGTTGGCAGAGCCGACGCTCGCAAGAATGGCGCCTCCGGTATTGA
>CAYWMZ010000404.1:0-2923 GCA_964459485.1 uncultured Desulfocapsa sp.
TTGACAGATAGCCTGTTCCATGAAAAGATCAGAATCTTCTGAACTGCCATCGTTTGTCCCATTGTCTTCCACTGCTTGCAAAAGGTGGAGGGTGTCCGGGAGGAGAAGGAGGCAGTTACGCAGATGATGGGGCAGGACTGTTTCTGGAAAATATAGACTATTGAGTGATTGCATATGGATAGAACCAAAGGGAAGAAAGGATATAGTGTGTCATTTTTTGTTACGGCTGCGGTGTATGTGCTCTTTAACCTGCGCCTTGCCACGGAACCGTTGGCCAGCTTGTTTGCCACCATAAAACAGATTCTGCTCACCGCTCCCTATGTGCTTGGCATCACGTTTGTGATTATTTCTGTTATCCAATATATGGCAGATGGTGAGAAGGTGGTGTGGTCACAAAGATTACGATTGTTTTTCACCATAGGAATTTTTGCAGGACTTGTCTATGGAATTTATGATTATACCGGTGGTGGCATTCCACAGTAAGCTTTATCTGCCCTTTCAGGCTCTGGGTATGAAAAATAATCGTGGTGCAGTTGTCCTATGTATATAGCGATTCTCTCCGATATTCATGCAAATTTTCAGGCACTGAGTGCTGTCCTTCAGGACATCGAAACCTTTAAGGTCGATGAGATTATCTCACTTGGTGATAATATTGGCTATGGCCCGCAACCTGAGGAGGTGGTCACCATGCTACGGCAAAAGAGTATCCTCTCCATCATGGGGAATCACGAACTTGCCCTGGCCGATCCCGCCTATTTTGATTTCCTTAATCCCGATCCCCAGAAAACCCTGGATATCCATCGGGAGATGCTCAGCCATGAGAGTTTACACTACTGTACGACGCTTCCCCATCTGCTGCTTCGTCATAAGGCCCGTTTTATCCACGGTTGTCCCCCAAGATCTGTCACGGCATATCTCTTTCAGCCGCCCATGGAGAGGATGAGACGAATTTTTGCCGGCTACTCTGAACAGTTCTGTTTTTTTGGTCATCTGCATACCCTGGATCGTTATGTCCTGGCTGCTGATCGCTGTCGCTATGAGGAGGCAAAGATCGGCGTTCTGCACTGTGAGACGGAAAGTCGCTACCTGTTAAATGTCGGTAGTGTGGGGCAACCTCGGGATGGCATCAACCGCAAGGCCAAATATGCACTGTGGCATACTGAAAAGAACAGCTTCGAGCTGCGTGAGGTGGCCTACGACTCAAAACGAACCAAACAACTCTTAAAGGAATACGGCTTCCCGGAGATGAATGGTGCAAGGCTCTGATACCTGAGACTGCCAGCGCCCCAAAATGCTATGCACATAGGAAAGTACACAGTTATCCGCAGGCTTGGTAAGGGCGGGATGGGGGCAGTGTATAAGGTTCGCCCTCCGGGGGAGGAACGCTTCCTTGCTCTGAAAATCCTTGATCCCTTTGAGATTATGGTGGATATCATCGGGCTTTCTACTCTAAGAGAGATCTTCCGGGCTGAGGCCAGACTGATGAAGCGGTTTCATCCCGATGCGGTGGTTCGGGTCGTGGATTGTGGGGAAGATCGTGTCGGGTGTCCCTACTTTGTGATGGAATATTTCTGTAAGAATCTTGGCGAAATGCTTGGGGAAGGATTCTGGATGGATAATGTGAGCCGCATCGTCCCCCCGGCAGTGACCGTAGACTTTGGTATACAGCTCCTTGAAGGGCTGAAACTACTCCATGATGCGGGGGTGGTTCATCGTGATATAAAGCCTTTTAATTTGCTGGTCAGTGGTGATAATCGCTTGAGGATCTGTGACTTTGGCATGGCCCTTGACGGGGGCCAGTCTCTGGTGGGGGAGGCCAATATGATCATTGGTTCTCCTTTTTACGCAGCTCCTGAGCAAAATCGTCAGGCGGGAGATGTGGATGGGCGGGCCGACCTCTACTCTGCTGCGGTGATCCTGTATCGTATGCTCACGGGCCTCTTTCCCGGTAAAAAAAGGAGGCCTCTCTCTTTGGGGAATCCTGCCTTGCAGGGGAGCTGGGCCGAGTTTTTTAAACGGGGCCTGCAACGGGATGTGGCAAAGCGATTTTCAGACAGCTCCGAGATGCTCCTGCAACTGCAAGGTTTGCGGCAGCAACAGTGTGATGAAGGATTGCAGGATGATTGGCCGGGGTGTGTTGTTGATACTGCTCCGCTGCGTAATACGGCCCGGAATATTGTTGGCAGGGATGGTCACCGGAGTTTAGGTTTGAGTGAACAGGGACAACCTCTCTATTTCCACGATACGCCCCTTAGTCCCTGCTATGATGGGAGTATAATTTATGATAGATCCCATGGACTCCAGTGGTATCAGATGCCTGATGCCAGAAGATTTAGTATCGCTGAGGCCGAAATGTTTGTGGAGCAGCTAAATCGTGATACTTCCGTTTCCGGGGCAGTGTGGCGAATCCCCACCATCAATGAACTCCTCTCCCTGCTGCGTCCGGGGCACTTCAACCTGCTCGCCGACTGTTTCGGGCAGCAGATGCTCTGTCTCTGGAGTTGCGATACCTATGGAGATATGGATAACTGGTATCTTGACTGCTCCATAGGGGTTGCCACTCACCTGGATCGGAGTTGCAGAAACTCTGTGCTGCCGGTCTGTACACTTTAGGGCTGAGAGTTCTGTGGTGCCAGCATCACACTTTTCTGCCATAAATAAACTGGCCACAAATTTTGTCTGGAAATTCTGCAATATCAGGGAGGTGGCCCCATCTCGAAAAGCCGTTTTTTTCCAGTAGAGCCACGCTGATCTGGTTGCAGTCAAGAAGGATGGCAAAGAGGTTATGCAGGCCAAGGAGGGGGGCCTGAGTGAGTGCATGCTGTATAAGTCTGGTGCCCACTCCGCAGTCCCGGTAAGCCTTGTCCACATAGTAGCTGATCTCTGCCACATGTTGCAGGGCCTTTCTTCCCCTGCGATGGGC
>CAYWMZ010000405.1:0-2922 GCA_964459485.1 uncultured Desulfocapsa sp.
CCGCCAGGGTGGAGAAGACCTTCTCGCCGATCTCCTTGTTGTCGATGACGATGCCATAGTCTTTTTCTATCATGACCACCATCTCCAGGACATCAATGGAATCTATACCCAGCTCACCGCCAACTAGCTGTGCGTTTTCGTCAATATCGTCGAGGCTTACATCGGTAAGACTCAAGACTTCGATAAGTCTGTTTTTCAGGTCGTGTATCAATGTTTCCATGGTTGTGTCGGTGGATCTGTGGTGGGTTGAATTGTCTGTGGCCGGAGGGCGTATTGTTAAAAGTTTTGTAAATATTCAGCGTACCCCCTCAAAATATGGGTAAACTCGGATCTGTAACTGTTCAGAAGTGCCCAGGTTCGTTCAGGCTGGTCGCCGTAGTGTACGATTTTGTACATGAGGTGTCCAGACCGGACGAAAATGGGTGCTGCTGAATAGTTACAAAGTTTTGCTGTCTCTACAGTACCCTTTATAGTTAAAAGCGTTATTTCCCGCCATCCTTTTTCAATGCTTTTCCTCTTCTCTTAAAAAAACGGTACCGAAGGGGCCGTATCCTCCATGCCCTCTGGGGCTGTTATACTGCCCCTGTTCAGGGGTGTAGTTAGGGCTAGTGTATAGGAAGAGGAGGAAAAGAGTCAAATGGAGAATGGTCGAATTTAAGCATTTGACTTTAAACCGTCTTTTATCATAGGATTCAATATAGTCAATGAATAGAGCGATGTTTTTGCGTCTATCCTGTTTTGAACGGAGAAGGAAAAGAACTTTATGGAGAACAGGCACCTTGCCACCATTCTGACTGTAGAAGATGACCCCCTGGTTCGCAAAGCCATAGTTGTGTATTTGCGAGGGCTTGGCCACACCATACTCGAAGCAGAGGATGGTGCTGAAGGTCTTGAGGTTTTTCGTCGTGGCCGCCCGGATCTAATCCTGAGCGACCTGCGCTTCCCTAATATCGATGGTTTACAGATGCTCTCCGTCATTCGCAAAGAGTCCCCGGACACTCCGGTGATAATCGTTTCCGGGATGGGAACCCTTGGTGATGCCATTAAGGCCCTGCAGCTCGGGGCCAGTGATTATGTAACCAAACCCATCACCGATATGGCTCTGCTGGTTCATGCCATCGATCGGGCCCTGGAACGGGTTCACCTGATCAAGGAAAACAGGAGGTATCAAAAATTTCTGGAAGGGGAGGTCGAACGTAAAAATATGGAGCTGCATCAGGCCCAGAAATTAGAGGCCATTGGCACTCTTGCCGGGGGGATAGCCCACGATTTTAACAATATTCTGGCTGCCATTGTAGGTTTTAGTGATCTTGGCCTCCTGCATGCGGAGGAGGGGAGTGAGGTGGCGTACGATTTGCGTCAGGTGCGCAAGGCCGGTGAACGGGCCAAAGATCTGGTACTTCAGATCCTCTCATTTAGTCGTAAGTCGGAGATGGAACGCAGTCCTGTACGGGCGGCTTTGATCATCGAAGAGGCAATGAAAATGTTGCGGGCTACTCTCCCCACTACTGTGAATCTGCGGCACACCATTGAGGCCAAAGAGGCCCTGGTTCTGATGGATCCAACAGCGATTCATCAGGTGCTTACCAATCTCTGTACCAATGGCTTTCATGCCTTACAGGATGAGCAGGGTGAGATCCAAGTCTCCTTGGTGGAATACCATGTATCTGAAGAGGAGGCGCAAAGAGATGCCAGCTTGAATCCAGGTGACTATCTGCAACTCAGTGTCAGCGATGATGGCTGCGGCATGGACGCCGAGACCATGGAGAAGATTTTTGATCCCTTCTTCACCACCAAGAAGAAGGGCCTGGGCACCGGGATTGGTCTCTCCGTGGTGCGCGGCATTGTGGAGGATCGTGGCGGACGGATCAGGGTGGAGAGTGTGCTGGGAAAGGGCAGCTGTTTTACCATCTTGCTCCCTCTGGTTACTGCCGCAGTACCCGATAAGTCGAATGTGGTTGTGGCCCCGCCTGGCGGCAATGAACATATCCTCTTTGTGGATGATGAAGAAAATTTACGGCTTCTGGCCCAAAAGACCTTGCGTTACCTGGGCTATGAGGTGCTGTGCTGTGCCTCGGGAAAAGAGGCATTGGAAGCACTTGCAAATACGGACAGAGGTTTTGATCTTCTCATCACCGACCAGTCCATGCCCCATCTTCCAGGTATAGAGCTTGCCCGTCAGGTGCAGAGTAGCTATCCGGGGCTGCCGGTACTACTCTGTACCGGGTACAGCTCCATGGTTGATAAAGAGAGTGCAGAGGCCATGGGCATAAAAGGATTTTTGATGAAGCCCCTCTCCATTGGCGTGTTGGCCCGGGAGATTCGGGGGATTCTTGATCGGGAGCGCAGCTGATGACAAAGGGAGAAGCGGAGTGCACTGTCCTGGTGGTGGAGGATGATATCCTTATTCGGAAATCAATAGTCTCGTTTCTGAGTAGTTGTGGTTACCGGTTGTTGGAGGCAGAAGATGGTGCACAGGGGTTGAAGTTGCTACGTCAGGATAGGCCGGAAATCCTGCTCACCGATCTGCGGATGCCTGAAATGGATGGCAGTGCCCTCCTTCGAATCTGCCTCAAAGAATGTCCCCTGACGGAAGTGATTATCGTCTCCGGTGTGGGCTCCATGCAGGATGCCATTGAGCTATTGCGTCTGGGTGCCTTTGACTATATAACAAAACCAGTGGTGGATATGGAGCTGATTGCTCACAGTATCCAGAAGGCCCTGCAACATGCGGCTTTTAAGAAGGGGGCGAGGGATAGGCAAGCTGAACTGGAAGACCTTGTACAGCAGCGGACAGGGGAACTCCGGGAGCAGAATCGACAGCTGGGACAGGAGATGCAGAAACGCCGGGTTCAGGAAAAACTGGATCTACAGGCCAAGCAGGAGCGGGAACGTACAGTGGACGCCATGCCCGACATGATA
>CAYWMZ010000406.1:0-2919 GCA_964459485.1 uncultured Desulfocapsa sp.
TCTTATCTTACTGATATCCTGCATGCAAACCTCCTTGAAAATAACGGTTGTGCTCCTGGTATCCATGAAAAAGAAAAAAGGCTTCTCCAAGAGTCAGACACCCTGATCTACTCCAGATCAATCCATAAAACTCTCCTTCATATATTCAACATTTCAAATGAAAGTCAAGGATGTTCCCCTTTCCCGGCCACATTTCCCTGAAAACAGGTAAAGGCTTAATGGCGTAGGACTTTCACTGGTAATGGCTACGAAAAACCTGTATAATCAGATTTCCAATCGATAGCAGACATATACACTATACAATCCCCCTGATCCTGCGTGAAAAAAGAAGCTAAACAGAGTAGCAGAATTGCCAAATCTGCCGGGACCGTATCCATTGCGGTCATGAGCAGCCGTGTCCTGGGACTGGTACGGGAACAGATCTTTGCCGGAATGTTTGGGGCAGGCATGGCCTATGATGCATTTGTGGTCGCCTTTCGCATTCCTAACCTCCTCCGTGACCTCTTTGCCGAAGGGGCCCTGTCCGCCGCCTTTATCACAGTTTTTACCGAGTACGACACCAACCGCACTAAAGAAGAGACCTGGCAATTGGCCTCAAATGTCCTGGTCTTTTTTGCCATTCTTCTCTCTATTATCACCCTGATTGGGATCTATTGGGCAGAACCTCTGGTTAACCTCCTGGCCTCCGACTTTAAACTTATTGCCGGAAAATCCGAACTCACCACCCTGCTCACCCGGGTCATGCTGCCCTTTCTCCTGTTTATATCTCTCTCTGCTGTGGTCATGGGAATTTTAAACACCAAGGGTAAGTTTTTCGTTCCAGCCATGGCCTCCACTTTTTTCAACATCGGTTCCATTGTGGGCGGTGTCAGCTGTGCCTTAATCCTGCCTCACTTTGGCCAACCAGCCATTGCCGGGATGGCCATGGGAACCCTTCTTGGCGGGATACTACAGCTTTCCATTCAACTGCCCAGCCTCTTTAAGACCGGGTTCAGGTTTCGGCCCCATCGTTTTTTCAAAGACACAGGGCTGAAAAAAATCCTCCTGCTCATGCTGCCCGCAGTCATCGGACTCTCCCCCACTCAGATCAATATCTTTATCAATACCAACTTCGCCGCCTCGTGTGCCGAAGGGTCTGTTTCCTGGCTCAGCTATGCCTTTCGACTGGTACAACTTCCCATCGGAGTGTTTGGGGTAGCTCTCTCCATTGCGGCCATGCCAGTTCTTGCTAAACATGCAGCTGAAAAAGATTTACCAGGAATGAAAGAGACCATGGTCTCCTCACTCTCCATGGTCTTTTGTCTCACCATACCAGCATCCATTGGCCTGATGCTTCTGGCACAACCCATTATCCACATTATCTTTGAACGAGGAGCCTTCAGCTCCTTTGACACCATCGCCACCGCAAACGCCCTTACCTTCTATGCCATGGGCCTTTTTGCCTACTCGGCCAATAAGATCCTGGTACCAGTCTTCTTTGCCCTGGAAGATACAAAGTACCCGCTCATTGCTTCTTTTCTAGCCGTTGGCACCAACCTCCTGATTATCAATTTTACTATAGACAGCTATCAACATCTGGCCATAGCCTTTGCTACCTCCTGTTCCATGGTGCTGAACTTTCTTTTTTTAAGTACAGTACTCTATATCAAAATGGGCGGCTACTCGGTTGGTTACCTCTTTTACGCCCTGCTCAAGATATGTTTCTCAGGCGGACTTATGGCGGTCTTTCTCCTCTGGAGCAAAACCTTCTGTGCAACCTGGCTACAGGGCTCACTGCTGCAATCTTCCCTGGCACTGCTCGGCATCATTTCAGTTGCAGTCATGCTCTATGGAATACTTCTCCACCTTCTAAAACTCCATGAGCTCACCTCCGTCACTAAAAAAATCGGCGAAAGATTCGGACGATAATAGTTTTCGGTTCCCAAAGACTCAGCAAAAAAGCACTTGCTTTATCCATCGAAGCACCTAAAGTATCTCATACTCCGGTACCCATGGTGCCGGTACAACATCCAACTGCACTGTGCATCCTTCCTGCTGAGGTCTGCGCAGTTTTTTTATTGTAAGGCTTCCCCAATCAGCACAAAAATATTATGAAAAATTTTAAAGAACTAGGAATTAACGAACAGATCCTCAAGGGTCTTGAGACACTGGGCTTCACTGCCCCAACTGAAGTGCAGGAGAAGGTCATTCCCCTGATGCTCGAACAACAGACAGATCTGGTCAGCCTGGCCCAAACCGGTACCGGAAAGACAGCTGCCTTTGGTATCCCCCTGATTCAGCGAATGGCTCCCGGAAAATCATACACCCAGGGACTGGTACTCTGTCCCACTCGTGAACTCTGTGTTCAGGTGGCCAGGGATCTTGAAAGCTACGCACGATTTGTTCCCAAAGTAAATATCCTGGCCGTATATGGCGGGGCCCGAATTGATCAGCAGATCAACAAATTACGCAAGGGGGTGCAGATAGTGGTGGCAACTCCCGGTCGTCTAAAGGATCTTATCAACCGCAAAGCCGTTGATCTGTCCCGCATCAGTTATGTAGTCTTTGATGAGGCGGACGAAATGCTGCAAATGGGATTCCAGGATGAACTCACAGCTATTCTGGCCTCCACTCCCAAGGAGAAAAACACCCTACTCTTCTCTGCCACCATGCCAAGAGAAGTGGCTAATATTTCTCGAAAGTACATGAACAATCCCGTTGAGCTGACCATTGGCACCAAAAATGCCGGCTCAGAGAATGTACGCCACGAATACTATATGATTCATCCCCGTGACCGTTACCCCGCCCTTAAACGCATCGTGGATAACAGTCCTGACATCTACTCAATTATTTTCTGCCGCACGAGAAGGGAGACCAATGATATTGCCCATAAGCTTATCCAGGATGGTTACAGTGCAGATGCCCTCCACGGTGACCTGT
>CAYWMZ010000407.1:0-2919 GCA_964459485.1 uncultured Desulfocapsa sp.
ATGCTTGCCAGCAGGGTAGTCTTACCCGCCCCGTTGGCTCCGATTATAGTGACAATCTCACCCGGATCAACATGCATGGAGATATTTTTTAGAACCTTAATCTTGCCGTATCCGGATCTCAAATTACGAATTTTCAGCATATGGCTACTCTTCTCCCAAATATATCTTGATTACTTCAGGATCTTGCTGAATTTTTTTCGGCCTGTCCTCGGCAATCTTCTCCCCAAAACAGAGTACCACACTTTCATCGGAAATATCCCTTACCAGTGACATATCGTGCTCCACCAGCAGTACAGTAATCCCAAGATCCCTGATTTTTGAGATCAAACGACCCACCTCTGCGGTTTCATAGATATTCAAGCCTGCTGCCGGTTCATCAAGCAGTAGCAGGGAGGGTTCCAGGGCCAAAGCACGGGCAAGTTCAACTGCCCGCTGTTGGCCAAAGGCAAGACTTTCAGCCTCGGTGTGGGCGTACTCTTCGATCTCAAGCAGGGCCAGCAACTCCATGGAGCGATCCCGGATATCGTGTTCCTCCTGCCAGGTCCAGGGCATACGAAACATGGAGGCCATAAAACCTGCCTTAGACTGCACATGACGCCCCACCATAACATTTTCAAGGGCTGTCATTCCGCTGAACATCTTAATATTCTGGTAAGTTCTGGCCATACCAAGCCCTGCCACCTGAAAGGGTTTTTTGCCCTTGAGATCCCCTCCCTTAAAATACACCGAGCCAGACGTTGCCGGAAATGTGCCGGAGATCATATTAAAAAGCGTGGTCTTGCCAGCACCATTTGGCCCAATCACCGCCTTTATCTGGCCGCTATCCACATTAAATGAGACATCATTTACGGCCCGAAGACCACCAAAACGCTTGCTAAGCTGTTTTACTTCAAGGAGTGCCATTACTCTGTATCCTCCCCACTTTTCCCTTCCCGGTTACGACCAAACCACTGCCGCAAACGATGACGAATATTGAGGCTTAGAATACCGTTGGGGGCAAAGAGCATAATCACAATCAGGATAACACCAAAGACCGCATCGTCATAGGAGCCAAAGACCCCGCGCAGGGACAGAAAGTTGAGAAGAACGCCCATGAGCAGAGCTCCCCAGAGATTGGCCATGCCGCCCACAGCCACAATTGCCACATAGCGAATAGACTTCATTACACCCGCCTCAGATGGCCCGATACCGCCGTTGTAGTGAGTAAGAAAGACTCCGGCGATGGCTGCAAAAACAGCAGAGAGCACAAAGGTCTGCAGTTTAAAACGGGAAGTGTTAACGCCCATGGCATCAGCTGCCTCATCAGAACCATGAATCCCTCGCAGAGCCCGTCCCACCCGGGAATCAATAAGATTCAGGAGCAGTACCATGCCTGTAAGGAGCAAGCCCCAGGCAATATAGTAATTAGAGACCCGGTCACCAAAATTTCCGCTGACACTGAGGCCCGGCAGCAGCACAAAGGGAGGGACTTCAGAGATGCCATCGGCCTCACCAAAATACTCAAGGGCCAGTGCCACCCGGTAGATAATAATTCCAAATCCCAGCGTGGCCATGGCCAGATAGTGACCTTTTAATTTGAGTACCGGGATACCTATAATAACAGCGATGAGTGCAGCAGCCACCACCGCAACGATACAGGCCGCCCACGGAGTAACGACCAGCAGAGCCTCGCCATAGAGATCGTGCCCAGCATGGAGCAGACCTACCGAATCCAGGAGCTGCACAATGGAGCTGGCCTGATAGGGAAGCAGATTGTGAGTGGTAAGTGCTGCCGTAAGATAGCCACCAATGGCAAAAAACCCGGCATGGCCAAGGGAGATCTGCCCAGCATATCCCATAAGCACACAAAGCCCGATAATCAGCAGACAGTAGTAGGCCGCCATGGTCATCTGGGTCAGATAGTACATGGTACCCGTGGCCCTGGTGAGAAGCTGTATCCCAATAACAAGTGCCAGAACCGGCAGTATGGAGAGGAGCTTTTTCATAGTCTAAAACTCCGAAAGTCCGGCTGCCTCTTTGGAGCCAAACAGTCCCTGGGGACGCACAAAGAGAATAATCAGTAGAATAGCAATGGAGATGGCATCCTGAAAGGCCAGGGGCACAACGGATACCGAAAAGGCCTCGATAATGCCCAGCAGTAATCCTGCGGCAACTGCGCCGCCAGAGCTTCCCAGGCCGCCAAGGATTGCCACGGTAAAACCCTTGATGGCAAGCCCGGTACCCATATCATACTGACTGTAGGTAATGGGTGACATCACGCATCCGGCGAGAGCACCGATTCCGGCACTTAAAACAAAGGAGAGGGTTACCATGTTCTGGGTGTTGATCCCGCAAAGCGTTGCCGCCTTGCGATTGGAGGCGCAGGCCCGCATCTCACGACCAATGGATGTGGTCTGAAAGAAGATACCAAGCCCTAAAACCATCAGGCCGCAAGCCGCTAGCACCCACAGAACCTGGGGCGAAATCCGTGCCCCCAGTATGGGAATGGAGCTGATCTCATTGCCCACAAAATAGGGCAGCGAACGAATGGACTCACCCCATATATGAACGCCTATCTCACGGGACAGAATGGAGATACCGATGGTGATAATAATCATCCGCAGCACAGAGGGTGATTTCAGCCAGCGGATAAAACAGATCTCGATCAAGGCCCCGATACACATGGTCAAAATCACCGCCAGCACAATGGCTAAGGGCAGGGGCATAAACTGCAGGAGAGTGATGGCGATCATGCCGCCAAACATCACAAATTCACCTTGGGCGAAATTGATAATACCAGTGGTGTTGTAGATGATATTAAATCCAATGGCAACTATGGCATAGATAGAGCCGTAGGTAATGCCTGCCATGAGGTACTGGATAAAGAGTTCAGAGGTCATTTTCACGAGAAACAGTAAACAAGCCCAGGCACTGCGACTT
>CAYWMZ010000408.1:0-2917 GCA_964459485.1 uncultured Desulfocapsa sp.
TCTCGGTTCCCATCTTCGTAATATCCCATGTGTTGCCGGGGCAACGATTATGGGGGACGGCAGTCTGCTGCCCATCCTCCAAACGGAAGATCTCTTTACCCTGGCAGAGGCCGGGGGGGCTACTGTATCCGATGCTGCCCATGAGGAGTTGCAGGGCTCAGTAAAAAAAGTGATCGAGATCCTGGTGGTTGATGACTCTTTAAGTGTCAGAAAGGTGCTGAATAATTTTATCACAGGCCAGGGCTGGAGGGCCAGGGAGGCCCGTGACGGGGTGGAGGCCGTGAACAGCATTAGAGAAGAGCTGCCCGATCTGATCATTCTTGATATTGAGATGCCCCGCATGAATGGCTTTGAGGTATTGCAGAGCCTGCAATCTCAATCCGGTTACAGGGATATTCCGGTTCTGATGCTGACATCCAGGAGTGCGGAAAAGTATAAGGAGAAGGCCGCCCGGCTCGGTGCCCGTGGATTTGTAAGTAAACCCTTTCAGGATGATACCCTGATATCCCTTATCAACACGCTTCTGCCCGGTACGCAGACAGGGGGGACGGGATGATGAAGAAGCTTTATTTGGTGGAGGCCGGGGGCTATCTCCTTGGTATCGACAGCACGGCCGTAATCGGGGAGAGCGATCTGGCAAGCCTTGTGAAAGGAGAACGGGTGGACGATTTGGATCTGATCTTTCTGGATACATTTTTCCGTCAGCACCAGAGCGACAGGATTCAGTCAGATATATCTGTAGTGGAGCTGCGAACCGCTACCGCCCCTCTCTTTGTGGCCGTTGACACCATAAGGGGGGAGATTGCAGTGGGGGCTAATTTTGAGCCATTGCCCCTGCTCTACCCGCAACGTGCCAGGAGCTGTTGTCCCCGGATTATGATGCATGGCGAGGAACCGGTACTGGTTCTGGATATTGCAGCGTTACTTATCTTACGGGAAGAGCTGGGAACGGATTACGGGCTGTGCTCCCTTGGGAATCTGCGTTTGGAAAAACAGGCTCGTCTTCTGGAGACAACGGCAGCAGATACCAGTGGCAGTGAGGATATGGATACGGAAATGCAACAGGCCCCTGTTCTCAGTGATGCACAGTTCAGTGAGATCGTTATCTGGGCCATGGGGCAATACCTGGACGGGGATAGTGTGGCAAAGCCGCCACCGCTACAAGGCGCGAGCCGGGAACTTTCGCAAGAGCTTGCCAGGAGAGTTGTCCGGATATGCGGAAGCTTTCAGCATACTGCCGTGGAACGTTTGAAAAACCAGATGCCTGAGGGACGGCCATGACACAGATACGACAAGGAGTGGTGGCTGTTAGAACAGGACAGCAGAACAGAGATGATGGCCGCAGGCTGTTTTTTCTCTTCAGTGCCCGTCAGGTGGAAGAGGTGCTTGGCAGTGTTGTTCTGCGCCCGGTGCCCTTTGCCCCTTCCTTTCTCCTGGGTATGGCCCGGTGGCGTGGCCATCTGTTACCGGTTGTTGACCTTGAAAAATGTCTTTTGGGGGCGCAGCACAACAGAGAGGAAAAGCCCCGTTTTCTGGTGCTTCGCAGCGGGGCAACCGATGGCCAGGGCCGGGGCCAGGTTCTGCGCTGTATTTTGCGGTTTTCAGGTCAGATCCAGCCCATGGATATTTCAGATACAGCTCCTGTGCTTGAGAGTGACGCCCTGGGGCTGGATACCTCGCTTGTCAGGGGGATCTATGATTGGGAGGATGGTACCTATATTGTTCCCGATTTTGTCTCTATTTTGAGAGGACGCTGAATACTTGTCTTGAGGCTGGGTATCACGTTCATTGTAATAAAATTCCAAAAGTCTTCGTACTTTACGTAAGAATACAAGAGTTGTTGAGTCGTTTCTAACAGGAGAGTCAGTATGCAGGAAAATAAAAAAGAAGATGTGAAGAGAAAAACCTCAGGGGTGGGGATCAGGACTAAGCTGCTTTTCTGGCTGCTGCTTATCGCCCTGGTGCCCATGGGGGTAATGGGGGGGATTGGTTATTCACTTTCCTCAAGAGCCCTTGAGAAGCAGTCTTTTGACCATTTGGAGGCGACCCTGACCCTACAGAACAAGGCCCTGGAGGACTATTTTTCCGAGCGGATCCGAAATCTTGAAAATCTTGTGGATGATGTGCAGATTCTCAAAGAGAAGGAATTTGCCAAGATGGGAGCCATCAAGATCCAGAAGCAGAAACAGGTGCGTTCCTTTTTCGAGTCTCGTCTCCGTGATATCAAGACCTTTGTCAACAGTCCTCAGCAGCAGGAGGCCTTTGCCGGCCTCTCTTCCCAGGCCTCATTTAAGGCGGCAAGTGCAAAATACTCCTTCTTTTTCAACGGCTGGCTCAAGGATCAGAAACTGGCGTCACTGATAATGGTGGCCCCTGATGGTAAGGTTCTCTATTCAAACGATAAAGATATCGTGGTAGGCCTCTCTTTGCAAAAGAGTAGTGCAAGCCCGGAGTTTGCAGCCTATAAAAAAGGGATGAAGGGCGTGGCCTTCACCGATTTTATGCGTTCTTCGCTTCGCAATGATGAGCCCGCTGCCTATTTCTCAGCACCCGTCCACAAGGGCAAGAAGAATCTGGGGGTGATCCTGTTTCACCTGCCCAATGATGTCTTTGCTGAGATTCTTGAAGATCGAACCTCACTGGGAGAGACCGGTGAGATCTATATGGTTGGGCCTGACGGAATGTTTCGTTCCGACTCAAAGTATTTTGAAGAATCCACCCTCATCAATCCAAACTTCCTGGTTGATACCGAAAGTGTGGCCGAGGGCCTTGCCGATATTAACGGCGACCGGGTTATTATTAATTATCGAGGGGAGTATGTCCTCTCCTCCTATATGCCTGTGAATATAGGCGATACCACATGGGTTATGATCGTTGAAGTGGATCAGGTTGAGGCCATGACCCCAAGACAGAAGGG
>CAYWMZ010000409.1:0-2917 GCA_964459485.1 uncultured Desulfocapsa sp.
ATATCGCCCAGCTCGATGCCTACGAACTGGCCTGGCTGCGCTGCCGGAAAATCGGCTATATCTTTCAGACCTTTAATCTGATCCCGGTGATGACAGCCCTTGAAAACGTCACCCTGCCCATGACCTTTGCCGGAACACCAGGGGAGAGTGCCATCGAACGGGGCATGGCTCTTCTGGCCCAGGTGGGTCTGGAGGGAAGGCATGGCCACAAACCGGCAGAACTCTCAGGAGGACAGCAGCAGCGGGTGGCAGTGGCCAGGGCTCTTGCCAACGGCCCCGCCATCATCCTGGCCGACGAACCAACTGGCAACCTGGATCTCAAAACGGGTGAGGAGATTATTGCCCTCTTAAAAGATCTCAGTGCCAGGCAGGGAGTAACGGTCATCTCTGCCACCCACGACTACAAGATGCTCAACGTCTCCGACCAGGTGATCTGGATTCGTGACGGCCGGGTGGATAAAATTCAGGAACGGGATGAACTGGAAATCCATATCGGCAGGATGGGCAGCTGAGTCGTATGATATTGCCACGCCCCCTCAGACTCGGTACCTTCCTGTTTTTCCTTCTCGTAACAATCCTGTTGCCCAATTCCCTGTTTGCAGAGCCCTCCCTCTCCCTTAGAGAGCAGATCACTCAACTCAGCCACACCCCGGAGCGCAGTACTGGCAGTGAGGGACTTGCCGAGGCCGCAACATTTATCAAAGAGCAGTTCCGGGCCGTGGGTATAGAGCCTGAGAGTTACGAATTTCTAATCCCCTGTCGCAAGATTTCAGGGGCAGAACTCAGGGTTTCAGGAAAGAGTATCCCTTTGAATACCCTGCGTTACAATGCCATCACTCCAGAAGCCACAAATGGTGACCTCACAGGCCCCCTTTACTATGTGAAGTCGGGAAACCTGGCCGATATCCGGGGTATGGAGATCAATGGTGCTCTCGTTATCCTGGATGGTGACTCCGGCCAGAATTGGCAGCAACTCGCCTCCCTTGGGGCACGGGCCATCATCTATATCAACAAATCGCCCCAACCCTCAAAATACTCTTTTCAAGAGAAGGAAGAACTCACCCCCATCCAATTGCCTTGTTTCTGGATGGAGGCCGCAACCTTGCAAAACGCCTTCCCGGACAGCTCTTTTAATACGGCTGGTCTCATTGTTGCCAAAGCATCCCTAAATGCCAAAGTCCAGTGGCAAAACACCATATCGACAACCATCTACGGCCTGATCCCCGGCAGCGACCCCAAACTGAAGGAAGAGCTCCTCATTGTTGATGCCTTCTATGACAGTTCGGCATACGTTGTCGGCAGGGCACCTGGGGCCGATGAGGCCAGCTCCATCGCCACCCTGCTGCAAACAGCAAAGAGGCTCCAGGATAATCCTCCAACCAGATCCGTGCTTCTTGTGGCCAGTAGTGGCCACAACGAATCTCTGGCCGGGCTGCGTGATATTTTATGGAGTATCAAATCAAAATCAAAACTGCTGCGAAAGGAGAAGAAACAGATAAAGAGGGGGCTCAAGGACAGCAAAAAGTTTATCAAGACCTTAAACAGCCTCAGCTGGCCCCTGGCTGCGAATAAAGAACGTGACGTCCTCCTGAGTCTTGCCATGAAGGATCACTTTAAGCTCTCTGTGGATACGCTGTCACGGGTGCTGAACCGTCTCCGACTCGATACCAAAAAAAGTCCTGAAATTGAGAGCAGAATTAAAAAGCTCTCCAAAGAACGACTCCTGTTCCGACGTCTGGGGTGGCGCAAGAGTTTCCATGATATGGGGCAGGAAGAGACCCTAATATTCAAGGACTCTGTGGCCCCAGCCATTGCCATCAACCTAGAACGCCAGCGGGAACTGAAGATCCAGTCCCGCTGTTTAAAGAGTAACTACGCCTTCAGAAACCTCCTTATCGATTATCAGATTGCAGCTCTCATTTCACTACACCTCTCCAGCCACGGTGACGGACTGGGTGCCTTCCACCAGGGATTTCTCTATAAACTAAAGGCGCGGGTCAACCGCACCGGAATTTTTTCGGTATTGGCAGATCTCCTGGAAGATACTGCCTCAAAGAGTTCCAGTAAAACTCCCTACATCAATTGTCTGCGTCCCAGCCAGCTCCGCTCCTGGGACTCCTGGTTTCTTGATAAACCGGCCCTTGGCGGGGAAGTGGCCTCCTTGGCAGGAATGCTTGGAATCAGTCTGGTAACCACTGGAGATGGCAGAGCCCAATGGGGAACCCCCTGGGACACTATCGAAAATATTAACTGGCTGAGTCTGGAGGAACAGGCCCGACTGGTGGGGGATATGATTCTAGCCATGGCCGCAGGCAGTCCGCTGCAATCGGGAAGGCTACCCAGAAACGGCTTTTCCACCGTGACCGGACGGGCCAATCTCCTGCTTCAGGGAGAACTTTTCGCCAATTATCCTGCTGCAAAAACCGTACTGCTGGCCTATCAGGGATCAAGAAAATACTACTCCTCTGTAGACTCCGCCGGTATCTTTCGGATTAAGGGAATTGCCGACAAGAAACATGTACTGGACAAAATTATCATCGAGGGCTACCGTTTTGATAACAAAACGGGCCAGGTGATCTGGGCCATCGACAAGAAGCTCACGGGAAAGAAGAATTACCGACTCAAGATTCGCCGACGTGAGGCCAAGACGGATCTTATCCTCTTCAGCTGTACAGAAACCACCATCTACGGCCTGCTAGAACCCCGTAACTTCAACTATTTCACCAAAATTAAACTTCTGGATGGCCGACGTGATGCCCAGCCGAGCCACTACTGGTACAGCAGAATAGATACCCGAAACTCAACCATGGCCTCCATCTACACCGAGGCCGGAACCCATCTCAAGGCCACCCTTTCCGATAACGTGCTGACCCGCAAGATGATCATCAACGACGATCTGGGCGCGTTCATGAAGTTC
>CAYWMZ010000410.1:0-2915 GCA_964459485.1 uncultured Desulfocapsa sp.
TGATTTAAGTTCGTCACTTGTGGAT
This sequence comes from uncultured Desulfocapsa sp., assembly GCA_964459485.1. GTDB lineage: Bacteria > Desulfobacterota > Desulfobulbia > Desulfobulbales > Desulfocapsaceae > Desulfocapsa. The sequence continues at coordinate 26 of CAYWMZ010000410.1, forward strand.
GATTTGTCCTTTGCTGAGCTTTGGATCGCCGGCCCGTGATAGGTCACCTCGCCCCCCCGCTCTATCTGAATACAGGCCACACCCTGCTGTTCCAGGAACTCTTGTGAGACCAGGATATTTGCAGGAGAACCGTTACGGCCAATGGTGAATACGGGGGGATGTTGCAGCAGGAGACAGGTATCAGCAGCAGCCGCATCTACATGCAGCCTGGCCACATAATCCAGTTGTTTAGTGTGGGCCGCCTGGTAGGGAACAAGCCCCAACTGTTCTATTTCCAGCCGCACCGGGATCATCCGACTCATCCGATAAGACAGGGTTTTCTGGCAGCCAGGGTCTCATCGAGGCGCCGTAATTTGGTGCGAGTGGGGGCATTGCGGAGACGTTCAGGATCTTCAGCTGCCTCCCGGGCCACATCCCGCATCACCGCAATAAACTGATCCAGATCTTCCTTATTTTCGGTCTCCGTGGGTTCTATCATCATGGCCCCCGACACCACTAGGGGAAAGTAGATGGTGGGCGGATGGTAGCCGTGATCGATCAAGCGTTTGGCCATATCCAGGGTACTCACCCCGTATTCGGCCTGCATCTTGTCCGAAAAGACACACTCATGCATGGAGGGCTGATCGTAGGCCAGATGAAAGACATCCCGCAGAGATGCCTTCACATAGTTGGCATTTAATACGGCCAGTTGGCTGGCCTTTCTCAGGGACTCGCCCCCCATGGAGAGGATATAGGCATAGGCCCGCACCAAAACTCCAAAGTTCCCGTAAAAGGCGTGGAGGCGACCGATGGAGAGCGGGCAGTCATAGTCCAGATCATACTGGCCATGCCGCTGCACTACCCGAGGTACGGGCAGGAACTCTTCCAGCGCCTGCACCACACAGACAGGCCCTGCTCCCGGGCCACCACCACCATGGGGTGTGGAGAAGGTCTTGTGGAGGTTCAGATGCATCACATCAATTCCGCAACGGGCAAAATCAACCATACCCATTACGGCGTTCATATTGGCACCATCGCCGTAGACCAGCCCGCCCCTGGCATGGACAATGGCCGTAATCTCCCGAATGGACTGTTCAAAAAGCCCCAGGGTATTGGGATTGGTGAGCATAATCCCCACGGTATCCTCGTCCATGGCCTGGGCCACCGTCTTCCCATCCAGGGTTCCATCGACTCCGGATTCAAGGGTAACGGGCGTAAACCCACAGAGGGCTGCACTGGCCGGATTGGTGCCGTGGGCCGTATCCGGGATCAGGATCTTGCTGCGCCGCTCCCCCTTCTTACGCAACCAGGCTGCAAAAATCAGCATCCCGGTGAGTTCGCCCTGGGCACCCGCTGCTGGTTGCAATGACACTGCGTCCATTCCGGTAATTCTGGCAAGAAAGGTCTGCAACTCAAACATAATCTCGAGACAGCCCTGGGACAATTCAGAACCCAGCAGGGGATGAAGATCCGCAATGCCACTGGTGGCCGCAACTTTTTCATTGATCTTGGGATTGTACTTCATGGTACAGGAACCTAAGGGATACATACCGCTATCGATTCCAAAGTTCCAACCGGAGAGCCGGGTGTAGTGACGCACCACATCCATTTCGCCAAGATCCGGCAGATCCAGCCCGGTACCAAGTAGTGATGCATCTATTTCTGCTGTGGCATCCGGTACATCCCTGTCTGGCATGCTAAAGGCCGTTCTGCCCTTCTTGCCCTTTTCCCACAGCAGAGGTTCATCAAAGATCAATCCATCTCTTCCCGGTCCATGTGTCATGTTGTTAGCTCCCCAATCACTTCATCAAGGATAGCCCGATCGCTGGTCTCTGTAACACAGAACAGATAGGCCCCTTGGTATTGTGGATAAAAGGCCCCAAGTTCGATGCCGGCAATGATGCCCCTGTCGGCCAATCGTTTACGAGTCGCTGCAAAATCGTCTGGGAACTGCAGGACAAACTCATTAAATGTCGGCCCGGAGAATACCGGACGTGCACCAGCTGCAATCAAGCCATTTTTCAAATAGCTGGCCCTGTCATGATTTAAACTTGCCACCTCACTCAAACCAGTGCCACCAAGACTTGCCATATAGGCCGCGGCTGTGAGGGCGCAGAATCCCTGATTAGAACAGATATTGGAGGTGGCCTTTTCTCGGCGAATATGCTGTTCTCTGGTGGAGAGGGTGAGAACCCACCCCCGCTGGCCCGCAAGATCCACGGTCTCTCCAACCAGACGTCCCGGCATATTACGCTGGTATTTTTTGCGACAGGCAAACATACCAAGACCCGGCCCGCCGTAAGAGGAGGACATTCCGAAACTCTGTCCTTCACCACAGACGATATCGGCCCCGCTTACTCCGGGACTGCGCAGCAGACCATAGGCAAAGGGTTCGGTAAAATAAATCTTCTTACCATCCGCGCTCACGTCTAGGTCATTACAAAATGCGAGCGGGCGCGCATTGTCCGCGTTCATATCGTTCTGCTTTAGGCGCGGCATATTTTTGCTCAGATATACCTTTGCCGCCCCGCTTGTTTCTGGAACAATTGGCACGTCCAGTACAATGGGCGTAACGGCTTTCGTTTCAATATCAAGCGCGTACAGGCCAACGCGCTCCGAAACAGGATACTCAGCGCCATATAAATAAGATGCGCAAAAATAGATCAACTGGTCGTTATGAGGTGCCAAGTGCGCGCCGGCGGCCATTAAGGGCGCATCAACAAAACGCTCCGCTTCGCCGCTGACTAAATCAACCCGCCAAAACCATCCGTCTATTGCCGGAACATAGGCAATTGTTTCCGCGCGGTTTAACACAACTTCATCATAGGGCGGCAGGCGCAAGCCTATGCGCTTGATATTTTTCGTAATATAGTCATCGCCCGCCGTAACAGCGTCGATGGATTTTGGCACA
>CAYWMZ010000411.1:0-2911 GCA_964459485.1 uncultured Desulfocapsa sp.
CCCTGTGCCTTCAGGTAGATATTGGCCTTTGAGAAGTGGCTGTTCGCAAAAAATCCACGATGGGCCGACAGGGGGGAGGGGTGAACGGACTGGAGCAGCAGATGGCGCCCTTTATCAATCACCTTTCCCTTCTTCTGGGCGTAACTCCCCCACAACAGAAATACCAGCCCAGAATGTTCCTGATTCAGTTTCTGGATAATGGCATCAGTGAACCGCTCCCAGCCCTTTCCCTGGTGGGAACCAGCCCTTCCCCTCTCCACTGTGAGTACACTGTTGAGCAGCAATACACCCTGCTCCGCCCAGGCATTGAGACAACCATGATCTGGTATCTTTATGCCAAGATCAGCCTGAAGCTCTTTGTAGATATTTTTGAGTGACGGTGGAACTGCCACCCCCGGCATCACTGAAAAACAGAGGCCGTGGGCCTGTCCTGGGCCATGGTAAGGATCCTGTCCGATAATCACCACCTTCACATCCTGAAACGATATACTGTTCATGGCATTAAAGATATCCGGCCCTGGCGGATAGATGGTTTTACCTTCCTGTTTTTCCTGGATCAGAAAGGTTCTCAGATCCTGCATATACTGCTTTTCAAACTCCTCACCAATCCGGCTCTTCCATGATGCCCTGAGCTGAACCCTATCCACTATTTCCGACATAATCTGACACCTCTTCTGCTAGCAATCCTGCTTGTTTTTTAAACGCTATCGTATCACTTCAATCTTCACGCTGATAACGCCGGAATCCAGATTACCAATTGCCTCAAATGCCGCACGGGAGAGATCAATTATGCGGCCCCTGACAAAGGGCCCCCGGTCATTGATCCTGACTACCACGCTGGAATTATTTCTGATGTTTGTTACCTTGACCTTGGTTCCAAAGGCCAGGGTTTTATGAGCGGCGGTAAGTGCATAATTATTGAACCGTTCCCCACTAGCCGTTGTCCGAAACTGAAACTTCATGGCATAAAAAGATGCCTTGCCAGACTGGGTGTAGCCGATGAGTTTCGAGTCAGTTTTATAGGCAACACTGGCACAACCCACAATGTATATGGCAAGGAAGAGGACAAATAGCCCTTTCAGAATCAGGCGTGGAAACATGGCAAAGGGTGTTCCTCGGGAGGCAACTGGCTTATCTTTCATTTTCTGGTTGATCATACGCTCCTGGAAATGCTTTCCAAAGATCCTTATACCGGTCAGATCTGTTTTCGCTTTATCCCCAGACAGTAGGGGCTCTCCAACTGATACACCCGTACTTTACGGCTGCGCGGGAATTCTCTCTTGCCAATCGTTTTAAGTAACTTTCCAAGACCGCTCAGATCCACCTGGAAGGTGTTTTCCTCGTACCCACGTTCCTGCACAGAGACCGTTTCTTCATCGATTTTAATAATGGTAATTCCACGATTGCGTTTATACGTTAGAATCTCCACTCCTTGGGGTGGGGTAAGCTTCCCAACGATCTGCTGCACCTGTTTTATTGCAGATTGGATATTAAGCAATGCCATGGCAGTTCATATTCTATATAGTCCCAGATTTAACAAAAACCCAACACCTGTTTTTAATCTACAAATTGTGCGACCTCTGATAAGGTACGCCACCATTGTAATAACCCCATACACTTTATTGAAATAGTTTGCCCAGTTTTTCCTCAAGCTGCTTGCGTTCCTGGGAACCTTTCAGCTTCCCCCCCCATGAGACAGATGCTGACAAATCATTCACCGAAAAGGTTCCAGGCTAGAGCGGATATCGAAAGCAACACGGTTTAAACACAAGGCAAAAAAAAACCCCCGACGAATGCCGAGGGTTCCTAAAATATATCTCCCGACCGGGAGATAACGTATCATCAACCGCAGGTTTCTGCGTTGTTTGGATCGTATGTATCATTGGCATTTCGGTACAGATAATCATTCACCATCATTATTTCATTCTTTGTCAAAACATCCCAGGAGCCATTCAGTCTGCATGGTACCCTTCGCTTGGAAAAAACATTATTCCAACCTTTAGATCCATAGGACTCCATGTAAAGAAATCGTGCCCCCTTATCATTATTCCGGGTGTGGCAACTCTTACAAACCTGCACAAACTTCTGAGCACCGGTTCCCCAATTATCACTTTCCCAATCCAACACCCCCTTATCGATCACTCGACAGCTATTGCTGCCTTTGTCAAAACGTTTTCCAGGCCTGGCTTGCACAGAATGTGTTGTCCAAGTAAAAACAACGAGACAGATAACTGACATTACAATTGGTTTGAGCATTATGTCCTCTCAGATTGGGGGAATTTTTACCGACAGCCTTCATTATTTTCCTATCTGATTACCATCGAAACTCAGCTTTGCTAAACCGGAGCTATTCCGTGTCCATTAATATGGGATGCCATAAACCCATCCATGGGGGCTCTGCTACGGCCGTCCAGGCCGCAGATGCCCAAATAATGAACACGAAACAGCTCCTTCCCAAAAGTGGCTCAGCTGAGGATTAGTGGTAATCAGATTTTCCTATGCTATTATGTATAGTATAGGAAATTTTGATGGAAAGAAGTGTCACTAGCGACATAAAACAGGCCCATATCGTCATGCAAAATAAAATAGATCGCTCCCGGAATATTGCAATTCTCGCCTTGAACGATTCAATCGCCACCACAATTACCGGGCCCATGGATGTCTTCTCCATGACTGGCGTTTTATACGAAATGCTCCAGAAGAAGCCCCCGGTTCACTATTTTAATGTTCAAACAGTCACCACAGACGGGAATCCGGTTCGCTGTTTTAACAACCTCATGATCACGCCCCATTGCTCCATGGAGGCGTGCAAACCTGACCTGATCGTCATTCCAGGCATTCTAAACCTGGAGGAAACCCTCAGTCGGGAAATTGCTGCCATAGAATGGTTAAAGGAATCATACGCAGAAGG
>CAYWMZ010000412.1:0-2909 GCA_964459485.1 uncultured Desulfocapsa sp.
TCTGAACAGCCGAGGGGCGTACTTGGATAAAGCTGGCAATGGGGATAAGAAAGAGTCCACCTCCAAGTCCTGCCATTGCCAGAGCAGTGAAGGTGAGCAGCAGGGCAAAGGGGCCAGACAGCAGGGAACTTGCATAGGTGGCAATGAGACCCAGGGCCATAATAAGAACCGCAGGTCCCATGACTTTTGGCCAGTTATCACCGCTGGCAATTTTGGCAGCCACTAGGGAACCGAGGCAGACACCCACCATAAGGGATACTGCCAGCAGAGAGGTCATGGTGGTGGAGAGTTGCAGCTGCACCAGTCCAAAGACGTTGAGGATCAAGACTACCAGCGAGGAGATAAGGTAGAAAAAGGCATCGCCTGCAATACAGGTCAGGAGCAGGGGGTCATTTTTTAAACGAAAGAGACCGGTTATGGAGTGGATGGGGCCAAGCCAGGGAAAGGGCTCACTGTTGCCGGAGGCTGGACATTGCACCACCCCAAAACTTGCAATCAAGCCAATAAGGGCCACCGCCACCACCACGCAGGCCACCAGCAACTGGCCAAAGGGGATTGAGGTGGCAAACCAATTCTGGTCAAGACCGATTCCGGCACTTGCAATTCCGGCCAGGATGGCCAGGGTGGTGACCAGTTTCAGGATGGCATTGGCGGTGGTTACATACTCCTTGGGGTAGAGTTCAGGAATGGAGCCGTTTATGGCCGGGCCAAAGAGGGTGGACTGGGTGGACATGATAAAGACCATGGCCATAACCCAGTTCCAGTTCAGGGTGATAATACCGTAAGCACCCATAAGCATGGCGCAAAACTCCAGGGCCTTGGCCCAGATAACCACCCGGCCCTTGGAATAGCGGTCGGCAAACCAGCCCGCATATGCTGAAAAGAGCATAAATGGCAGAGAGAAGAGCATGGTGGCCGAGGATTGTAACTGGCTCATACCCACACTTACCGCCAGCAGCAGCGCAGCCTGCTTGAAAAAATTGTCGTTAAAGGCACCGAGGAAGTAGGTGATGGCCATGGCGATAAAACTGGCCCGGCCCTTTTTTATTTGCTGTTGTATTTCCGGTGGATACATTGGATCTCCTAGGGACTTTTTTATTGTACTGTTTTTTGTTTGGAATCAATGGGGGCACATAGCTGTCCTATCAGGAAAGTAGCTGCCATCCCACATAAATAATGGCAAAATCGCAACAGATATGGCCCACATAACAATCCAGCAGAGACCAGCCGCAAGCACGCTGCCACGACCATATGGCACCTGCCACCATGGTGACACCGGTAAAGAGCATTACCAGTCCCTTTGAACAGTAAGGAAGCAGGGTGAAGTAGTGGTGTATTCCAAAAAAGAGACCGCTGCCAAGTATAAGGGGTACTGTTGCTATTCCTAAACGAGTGAGCTGCTGCTGCAAAAATCCACGCCAGAACCACTCCTCTACGGCCGAATTGATGCAGGAGATAAAGATTCCCGCCAGCAAATAGTGGTTCAGGAGTTCAAGGCGTGTCAGTTTTGCGGTGATTCCACTGGAATCTATATCCTGAAAAAAGAGAAAGTAGCAACCAAGTATCGTGCCACCCATAAGCAGGCCGCTGAGTAGCCCTTTGGTTGTGGGGAATCGCCACCATCCCTGCATGGCCAGGCGAATCGGGGTGCCCTGCACTTTCCATACAAGAAAGGGTAGCAGGATGAGCACAAGTTTAAAGAAGGGATAGAGGATATTGGGAAGAATTTCAAGGTAAACAGCAACATAGGTGCTGATTCCTGGGATCAGGGCCAAGAGTATGGGGAGGAGCCATGGTGCGAAACCCGTTGGGCGGTATTCTGTTGAGCGGTATTTAATATGGGGTATAAAGCTGGTCATTTTTACTCTCTCTGTATGGGGTAATTGTCTTGTGAGTTGTTTCAAGCTGTATATTCCATATTTCGTGCCATTTGAGTAGCTTTTTCGTAAAGTGTTGAAATGATAGTTATATTATCTTGTGTACCCTCTGGGGGATGGTGGGTTTTATTGAGTGCTCTTGACAGATACGCATACACAGTATACATAATATGCATATGAAAACACTCACAGGACAAAATCGAAGTTTCCTGAGACTGGTGCAAAAGGCCATATTCACCAACCCCTTCAGCGGGGAGTGGTTACAGGCCACAGCGGCCCTACTTCCTGCCGCAGAAGGTGAGATGGCAACGGAACAGACCCGCCTCGAGTTGCTGGAAGGAAATGTAGCAGATCATTTCCAATCCCTCCATGGGCGAGGCATTACAGGATGCCGGGATCTCGCAGGCGAGGACAAAAGGCTCTATACCTATGGGCTGCAGTTTCTGCTGTTCCATCGCTTTACTTCCCTTCTTGACGAACATATCCAGGAGCAGCTGGCGGCTGGAGACAGCCCAATAGCTTTTACAAAGGCAGAGACCATACTGAGCACCCTTATACAGTTTGGACTGGATCAGAAATCGGCCTGTCACACCCTGGCCCTCTTCTTCCAGATGCGTCGTGCCTTCTACTTTATTGACAGGATTGTGGGGAGTAGCAGGTGCATGGAGGATCTGCGTCGTGATCTGTGGCGGCTGATCTTCACCGATGATATCAGCCTTTATGAACGGTATCTATGGGATAGAATGGAGGATTTTTCCACCCTGATTCTGGGGGAGACGGGAACGGGAAAGGGGGTGGCGGCCAGGGCCATAGGGTGTTCGGGATTTATCCCTTATGATGCGAAGGGCCGCATATTTAGCGCCAGTTTCTGTGCTGCCTTTATCTCCTGTAACCTGAGTCAGATCTCTCCCCAACTTTTAGAGAGCGAACTCTTTGGTCATAATAAAGGTTCCTTTACCGGGGCCGTGGACAACCATGTGGGAGTCTTTGGGCGCTGTTCTCCCCACGGTGCTATCTTCCTCGATGAGATAG
>CAYWMZ010000413.1:0-2908 GCA_964459485.1 uncultured Desulfocapsa sp.
GGCTTCGTCCCTGGTAGGTATTTTTGACATCGTAAAAATCCCTGTTAATAGAGTGGTGAACCGTGCTGCCTAAAGCAAAGACCAATTGGACTCAGATCTTGGAATTATCTCGGATCTGATAGTTATGGATGTTCATAAGTTTCATCATAAATATCGTTGAGATTTTTCCCTTTGTAACTCCAGTGAGGAGAAGGTTGTAAGGGAGTCTTTGTTTCAAGGAGTTTCTGCGTTAAAGCTGTTAATGAATAGTCTTCTCCATTGTACTCAACTCTACGACCATTCAGGATACGACAACAAGCTTCACCATTGCCGAATTGAAGCTCAGCGCCCACAGGAATCCCCATTTCAATGAAATTCTGAACCGGCCGGCGAGCCTTAAGTTTTCTCACTGCAGGTTTTGATTCAACATCTATATTGTCCGCTTCTTCTTGAAGCTGTGGTGTAATATTTTCCACAACCATTAACTCCAGAAGTGCGATAGCCTGTTCGGGTTCTATCTCGAAAAATTCTCTTTTGGGATTGATCCGATAGGGGCCGAACGCCATGTGAAATGCTCTTTCAACCCTTCCTTCATCAGCGATGCGCCCTGCGAATGCACATTCGAAGGGAACCGGTACTCCGGTTGAGTATAATTCATTCAACCGTATGGCGACGGATGCACGAGACGTTTTACCGATTTTTACCAGACCAGGCATTGCCGGATTAGTAAGGACATAAATAATCCCAATCGTATCATTTTCCATTCAACTCTTCCTTTCTCTCCTTCCCGATGCTTGCTTGCTGGAGAGACCAGATATTCTTACTGAGCGAGTACTACGTTCTTCATCCCCTGTTCTGCCAAAGTATAAAAATGCTGAAATATTACATCCGTTTTCTCGCTGAAAAGTCCCCGATCATAGGAGTCCGGCAGATTTTCATCGAGTACAACCTGGATTTCTCGGCGTACCTTCTCCTGGCTCTCAAGATGTTTGTACCAGGACCGAATCAGTACGGTATCTTTAGCATCTTTTAATTTCTTTAACAGTATTTTGGCAGCAAGCTTCACCTTCTGCTTTTCCGTTTTGGTCAGCTTCTCTTTTTTGAGCAGGTCAAAGAGTTCCAACTCTTCCTCGCTCATCTCTTCGCGGGCAGCGCGGGTCTGCTCTCTGTTGAGGTTTTCCGCCTCAACGGTCAACTGTTCGTAGGCCTTTTCAATTGAAATGGAGCCGGAATTATACTCATCAATGATTTTTTCAAACCGTTCCAGAAAACTGCCCCTGGTTTTATTTTCCCGCATCATCTGCCTGAGTTGAATCTGCATAAATTGGCTCAGATCGGCAAACTCAATGTGTTTGTGCTTTTTCTCTTTAAACTCCTGCCGTAACTGCTCGAAATTGAGCCGACCAAGATCAATCAGGCTGCCTTGGGTCATTGTAACGTGTCGGGGTTCTCTGGTCTGCAGATCACCCATAGCCAACACGGAACTATCCAGCAGATTATCCAGTTGTTCCCTGGCCCGTTCCACCTGCTCGTCCTGGTCTACATTCCGATCCACCACCTTGCGCAGATATTCAAAAACATCACGATTTTTTTTGATCTCCGGAAACCCGTATACTTCCGGTTTGGCAGAATCATACAGGGCGGAGATAGTGTTGACGTAAAGACCAAGCTGATCCCGATATTCATTCTTTTCCAGAATGATATCGGCATAATCGTTAAACAGCTCCACCTCCTTAAATCCCTTTTCCTCAAGGGATAAAATTGCGTCAATGTCAGCACCAAGGTTACGGCAATACTGTTTGGCCTCGCTGATGGCCTCTTCCAGCAGTTGAAGCAAAACCTCAAATTCCTTGACCGGAAACTCGTCCAGCCCATCGCCGTCCTTATCTTTTCCCTTTGACCCTTCGGCATAGGCGGCCAGAGCCTTTTTCAGGTTCCTGAATACGCCGAAATAATCAATGACCAGCCCGTTTTTTTTGCCCTCATAGACCCGGTTGACCCTGGCAATGGTCTGCATGAGGGAGTGGTTCTGCATGGGTTTATCAAGATAGATAGTGGAGGCTGTGGGTGCGTCAAAGCCGGTGAGCCACATGGCTGTCACAAAAACTATGCGATAGGTGTTATTGGGATCTTTGAAATAATCCTCGATATTGCGGCCATCCTCGTCCGGATATTCCATGAGTCTGCGGTGTGGTGTTATGTCCAGACCTTTCCCGGCAAATTTTTTCTTCTCCTCTTTTTCACTGCCCTCAAGACTTATCACCACTGCCATTCTGGTCTCTTCTATAAAACCAATAGCTCGGCTGTAGCGCTCTTTTTTCTCCGGATCGCCCTCCGCTGCAACTTTGCGGCGCAGTGTTTTTATCTCCTCTTTCAAATGGTACTGCACCTTTTTATACATCCTGACCGCAGTGAACTTGTCTATGGAAATCACCATGGCTTTCATGGGTTTCCTGTTACCCGCTTCATCATCCACATCAAGGCGATAGGGGAAATGCCGGACAATATGGCGGGCAATCTCCTCCAGTCGGTCGTCCCGCCGCACAACCTGCAAGAGGGTGGAATATTCCCGGTCAAGTTTTTGCTGCTGCTCATCGCTCAGGTTTTCATCTTCAAGAATCTGGGCTGCGTCCCCCACTAGATCTTCATTGACCTGCTCAACCCGGGGCACGCTCTTTTTATAATAGATGGGCACTGTGGCACCATCCTCGATACTCTGGGCAAAATTATATTCGGAAACATAGGGCCCAAACCAGTCTCTGGTCAATTCGCTGCGCAGAAGAGGAGTACCGGTGAAGGCGATGTACTGGGCTTTAGGCAGCCCGATCCGCATATTTTCACCCAATGCCTTGTATTGGCTGCGGTGCGCCTCATCTACGATCACCACCCAGTTGTCCCGCTCACTCAGACAGGGAAAGGTCAGCCCTTT
>CAYWMZ010000414.1:0-2893 GCA_964459485.1 uncultured Desulfocapsa sp.
GATCCGGAGCGTGCAAAGCTTGAAGCAGGGCGATGTTTGCAATGCAAGAAACCTCTGTGTGTTCTAGGGTGCCCGGTAGGGATTGATATCCCTGGATTTATTAAATTAGCAGCAGATGGAGACTTTGTCGCGTCGGCAAGGAAAATTAAGGAGAAAAGTAGTCTTCCTGCGGTTTGCGGCAGGGTATGTCCACAGGAGGATCAGTGTGAAATGACCTGTATGGCAGGGAGAAGGGGGAAACCTGTTGCTATTGGAAACCTTGAAAGGTTTGTTGCTGATTACGAAAGGGAAAACGCAGATGTTGTTATACCCGAGATACCACCGGCAACTGGTTATAAAATCGCTATTATTGGAGGTGGACCTGCGGGGTTGACTGCTGCCGGATCATTGGTGCAGAATGGGCATGATGTTACAATTTTTGAGGCGCTGCACAGGCCAGGTGGTGTTTTAGTGTATGGTATTCCTGAATTCAGGCTTCCAAAAGCAATCGTTGCTAAAGAGGTGGATTATCTGGTAAAGATGGGGGTGAAGATTGAGTGCAATTATGTTGTTGGAAAGGTTGAAACCATTGATGATCTGTTAGATGGCGGATTTGATGCGGCGTTTGTGGGTACTGGAGCGGGCCTTCCCATGTTTATGGGGATCCCGGGTGAAAACTTAAATGGTGTGTTCTCTGCAAATGAATACCTTACAAGGGTAAACTTGATGAAGGCATTTGATCCGGAATATTCCACTCCTATTTTGACAAAGAAAAAAGTTGCTATTTTCGGAGCTGGAAATGTTGCCATGGATGCGGCACGGACTGCTCTCCGGTTAGGGGCTGAGGACGCGTATATTATCTATCGCGGGTCAAGATCGGAAATGCCGGCGCGTATTGAAGAGATTCATCATGGTGAAGAAGAGGGGGTTCAGTTTAAATTCCTGGTCAATCCTATCCGTATATTGGGAGATGATAAAGGTTGGGTAAAAGGTATTGAACTTATGCGTATGGAATTGGGTGCGCCTGATGATTCAGGAAGAAGGAGACCTGTTCCCATACAGGGATCTGAGTTTGTTCTTGATGTTGATAGCATTGTTGTCTCTATCGGACAGGGGCCACATCCTTTGGTTCCTGCAACAACACCCGGATTGAAGACTACTAAGTGGGGCAATGTTGTTGCAGATGAAGAGACAGGAGTTACTTCAAGAGAAGGGATTTTTGCTGGTGGTGATATTGTTACCGGTGCTGCGACTGTTATACTTGCTATGGGTGCTGGTAAAGCGGCAGCAGAAACAATTGATGAATATGTCAGGAGCAAAGAGCCGAAAAGTGCGACAAAGGTAAGTAGTGGGGACGCTGTACTTGTTTAAAACCTTGATCACTTTGCGTATATAAAGAAATTATACGGTATTAATTACTATAAGCGAGGTCATAAACGGGGATTGTTGTAAACATGACTCAACAATGTTGAATGTAGAACTCATTGTTGAAAAACCGCAAAGAATGAGGGTTGTTTACAAAAGTCTGTTTATGGCCTCGTTTAGTATAGGGAAATTATTTCGCCTACTTCCTTGTTGGATTGGGATCTGCATTGATGGATATTACAGTTAATGGTGAGAAGATGGAATGTCGCGATGGTTTATCGGTGATGGATTTGCTGAAGGATCTTAAAATAGATATTAACCGCGTGGCAGTTGAACTGAATTATAATATAATTCCTAAGGCTCAATTAGTGGAAAAAAGAGTGGGAAATAATGATAATTTCGAGATTGTTACATTTGTTGGCGGTGGATGAGTATAGTCAAATTAATCAGGGATAAATTAAAGATGGATGATGGTAAACTTAAAATAGGCAGTTATGAGTTTTCGTCTCGCCTGCTTGTTGGTACAGGAAAGTATGATACTATGCCGCTAATGGCTGATGCTTTAGATGCCAGTGGAACAGAGGTTGTTACGGTTGCTGTCAGAAGGGCTAAACTGGGTACAAATGAGTCGCTGCTGGATTATATAGATCAAAAAAAATATACTATTCTCCCTAATACTGCGGGGTGCTATTCTGCTGATGAAGCCATTAGGACTGCCCGTCTTGGCCGGGAGGCTGGGTTATCTGATTTAGTGAAATTAGAGGTTTTGGGAGATAAGAATACATAGTTACCTGATCCGTTTGGGACTCTTGACGCAACTGAAAAATTGGTTAAAGTAGGCTTTACGGTTTTGGTTTATACGTCAGATGACCCCATTGCGGCAAAACGTTTGGAAGATGCCGGTGCTGCCAGTGTAATGCCTGCCGGTGCACCCATAGGGTCGGGGCAGGGTATTCTGAACAAGAATAACATACGTATTATAATGGAGACACTAACAGTTCCTGTCATCGTGGACGCGGGTGTGGGGACTGCTTCTGACGTTGCGGTTGCTATGGAGTTGGGGTGTGACGGAGTGCTGCTAAATACTGGAGTTGCCTCGGCAAAGTATCCTGTAATGATGGCAAAAGCGATGAAATTGGCATGTGAGTCTGGTCGGCTTGCTTTTCTTGCGGGAAGGATTCCAAGGAAACTATATGCTAACGCCAGCAGCCCTGAGAAAGATTTTTAGAGCTGTGGTATGGCAAGTACTGATTTTATTTTAGTTGGGGCATCATTGCCTGTTATGAAAAATATTAAGGTATACTCGAATTCCTGATTACTTTGAGTATAAATATTAGATATCTGTGTTAGCTAAACGTATTATTCCCGGCCTGGATGTAAAAGACGGCAGAGTTGTTAAAGGGATAAATTTTGTTAATCTTAGGGATGCGGGCGACCCTGTTGAGGTTGCAAATATTTATGACCGTGAGGGGGCGGACGAATTAACATTTTTAGATATAACTGCGTCTCATGAGAAGAGAAACATAATTCTGGATGTTGTGAAGAAGAC
>CAYWMZ010000415.1:0-2889 GCA_964459485.1 uncultured Desulfocapsa sp.
GCATCTGCAAAGAGAGTTTTGCTCCGGGACTCACGGTAATCCGTTTGATCTGATAGCGTTCCTGCTGTTCAAGTACGGTATAACTGCCCCAGGGACGATACACGGTACGATGGGTTCTAAACTCCGTGCGACCTCTCTTCTTTAACCTGTTGACGATCTTCTTTACATCCTGGGCTCGGGACAGGGGAGCCACCAGTACAGCATCGGAGGTTTCAATAACCAAGGTATCTTCAAGTCCGACCGTGGCCACCAGGGTATCCTCGGAACGCACCAGGCAATTTTTGGTATCCTCCATAATGACATCGCCATGGCTGACATTACCGTCTGCGTCTTTTTCGGAAACCTCCCACAGGGCAAACCAGGAACCGATATCACTCCAATCAAGATCGGCGGCCACCACTGCGGCCCGATCCGTCTTTTCCATCAGTGCATAATCGATGGAATCACTGGGACACCTGGTCATGGCCCCTTCATTTAGCCTGAAAAAGTGGCCATCCCGCTTACCAAGGAAGACCGATTCCCGCATACAGGCCAGCATATCAGGCGCAAGGCGTTCCATCTCTAGCCTGAAGGTTTTAATGGTAAAGGCAAACATACCACTGTTCCAGAAGTAATTCCCTTTTTCGAGATAGGATTGGGCGGTGGCCAGGTCTGGCTTCTCACAAAAGGATACAACGGAATTTCCTTCTCCCTGCTCAATATAGCCATAACCAGTTTCTGGATGCTGGGGTTCTATGCCAAAGGTGACAATTTTCCCATCATTTGCAAGGGCCATGGCCTTTTCAACCACGGCCTGAAAGGCCTCTTTACGAAGGATAAGATGATCTGCCGGAAGAACCAGAAGGATGGTTTCATCCGAGGCTTCTGTCGCACAAAATTCAACAGCCCCGCAAACGGCAGGGGCGGTGTTGCGCCCAACGGGTTCCAGGAGAATCGTATAGGATTCTCCAAGTCCCAGGCCAAGCACCTGGCTTTCTGTGATAAAACGATGCTCTTCCCCCACCACCAGCAGAGGTGGCAGCACATCTGCCAGCCCCGACACCCGAAGTACTGTGGTCTGCAAAAGAGAGGTCTCATCAATGAGCTGCAACAACTGTTTGGGATATAACTCCCGCGACAAGGGCCAGAGTCTGGAACCGGTGCCACCGGCGAGGATTACAGGCTGAATCTTCTGCATAATAAATTTTCCTTTTATCCTTATGCCGCATTATCCCTGGATAATGGACAGAAGTTCATTGGTCTTCTCTTTTAAGAGCTCAGGATTCCCACGACTCTCCACATTCAATCGCAGCAGGGGCTCTGTATTTGATTTTCTCACATTAAAACGGAAGCCCGGAAAAGAAACCGAGAGGCCATCGGTGTAATCCTTTTCTCCATCCGGGTAACGTCCCTCAATGGTAGCTATCACTCTGTCGGGATCGTCAACCACACTATTTATCTCACCGGAAACGGGGTAAGCCTCCATGTATTCCGCCACCAACGAGGAGAGGGGCACCTTTTTGCGGCTAAGCAGAGAGGCCACCAGCAGCCAGGGGATCATTCCAGAATCGCAGTAGCCAAAACTCTTAAAATAGTGATGGGCCGACATCTCACCACCGTAGATGGCATCTTCTTTCCGCATCCGCTCTTTAATAAAGGCGTGCCCCGTCTGAGCCATAATGGGAATGCCCCCTGCATTTGCTACAACTTCACGGGTATTCCATATCAGACGTGGGTCGTGGAGAATCTTGCCTCCCGGTTGCTGATTCAGCAGCTCGAGGGCCAGCAATCCTACAATATAGTAACCTTCAATAAAGTTGCCAAGTTCATCCCAGAAAAAACAGCGATCAAAATCGCCATCCCAGGCTATACCAAAATCGGCTCCCTGTTCCCGTACCAACCGTGCAGTCTCTTCCCGTTTCTCGGGGAGTAGCGGGTTAGGAACACCGTTGGGGAACGTTCCATCCGGGGTATGAAAGGCCTTGGTAAACGAAAATGGAAGCCTGACCTCAAGAAGATCAAGAACAGGGGCCGCGGAGCCGTTGCCATTATTGGCAACAATATGCAGCGGTGCCAGATCCTCAAGGGATACATACCCCATAAGATGCTGGATATAGGCATCTTTATTGGCTGCATGGCTCAGGATTCCCGGTTTATGTGCGGGGGCTGGCAGATTAGAGTTCACAATCAGCTCCGCCATCTTTGTAAGGCCGGAATCTCCGGTAACCGGCCGTGCCCCTCTAGTCACAAATTTGAGACCGTTATAATCCGCAGGATTGTGGCTGGCAGTAACCACAACCCCGCCATCAAGCCCCTGCTCTTCCAGGCTAAATGCAGCGTGATAGATTTCTTCAGTGCCACAGAGGCCTAAGTGCAGCACATCCACGCCAGATTCCAGCAGCCCCTGTACCAGCGCTTCGGTGAGTTCTGGACTACTGAGTCTGATATCATGGCCCACGGCAATCCGGGCTGGTGTGAAAACTGCAGCAAAGGCCCGGCCAATATCACGGGCCAGAGCAGGATTGAGTTCACCCGGAACCCTGCCCCGAATATCGTAGGCCTTAAAACAGGCTGGAATCGTAACGCCCATACACATATCCTTTTTTACTATTATTTTAAGGAAAATTTCACTATATTAATGGCCAGAAGACAAGCCAGCTGATGTCTCTCAAAACCATACCAAACAATAATAATTCTATCAAGATAACGAAGCCTATGAAAGGTATTATCCTTGCCGGTGGATCCGGTACCAGACTCTATCCACTCACCCGAGTCCTCTCCAAACAACTTATCCCGGTGTATGACAAGCCTATGATATACTATCCACTATCCGTTTTGATGCTGGCGGGTATCCAGGATATCCTGATCATTTCCACTCCCCGTGATCTGCCCCAGTTTGAAGAACTTTTT
>CAYWMZ010000416.1:0-2875 GCA_964459485.1 uncultured Desulfocapsa sp.
AAGATCAACTCCTCGTAATCGGGGATGCCCCACTTCTCCAGCTCAAAATATCCGGCCTTAAGATTCTGCTGGGCCATGGTCACCGTCTCGTAGGTCTTGAAAGGCCCCATCACCGCATCCACACTGCCTGAAACCAGGGCAGGTACGATGGTGAATCCCACATTGATGGCCTCATACTTTTCCACCCCGTTGATCTTCATAAAGGCGGCCAACATCACATCCATAAGACCAGGGACAGTGTAGCCGATCTTCTTGCCCGCAAGATCCTTCGGTGTTTTGATACCCTTTCCATCCAGAAAGAGCAGAGTAGTGAGGGGATGCTGCACCAGACGGCCCACCACCTTGACCTCAACACCTGCCGCCGCAGCAATGATGGTCTGCGGCTCGTAGGAGACTGCAATATCCACATTACCGGAGGCGGCAAGTTTCAGGCCGTCTGCAGTTTCAGAAGGAGTAATGATCTCAACTTCCAGTCCTTTGGCCTTAAATAGACCCTGCTCCTGGGCCACATAGATGGGGAGGTGATCGATATTGGGGAACCAATCCAGCATCAGGCTCAGTTTCTGAGCGGAGGCGGAACCGGCCCAGATCACCATGCTGCATACGATACAAAGTACAGAAATATATTTCTTCATAAGACGTTATCCTACTGTGTGTTAAGGTTTTTCTCAGTTTTCCAGTGTATACTCTTCTTCTCCAGCCAGCCCACTCCAAACCAGAGCAGCAGTCCCATGAGCGACAGCCACAGGATCACGGCAAAGACAAGATCAACTTTTAAACGGGCATTGGCCTGAATCATCAGATACCCAAGCCCCTTTTGGGCACCGACCCACTCGCCAATTACTGCCCCGATTGTGGCAACAGTGACCCCCACCCGCAGTCCGGCAAAGAAATGGGGCAGGGCCCAGGGCCAGTACAGGAGCCGCATGGTCTGCCAGAAACCGGCACCCATAAGACGAAACAGCACCCGATATTCACGATCACAACTCTTAAAACCCTCCAGCAGATTGACAGTGATGGGAAAGAAGATGATGATTGCGGCCATCAGGACCTTACCCGCCATACCATATCCCAGCCACACCACCAGTAAGGGGGCCAGGGCAAAGACCGGTATGGCCTGGGAGGCCACCAAAAAAGGGGAGAGGGCCTTCTCCAGCCAGGGAAAGGCAAACATCCCTATTGCCAGCGGGATTGCAACCCCCAGGGCCAGCAGAATTCCCAAAACGATCTCCATCCCAGTGGTCAAGGCATGGGGTAAAATGAGCGGGGCCTGCAAAACCGCAGTAACAACTATTTTACTGGGGGGGGGCAGAATAAAAACAGGAAGCTCCAGCAACCGACAGGCCGCCTCCCACAGGCTAAAGAGGAAGATCAGTATGGCGAGTGCCAGCAGATTAGCACTGGACATGAATGATATCTCCCTCCAGTTTATCAAGGATCCGAGCCTTTATGACCAGCAACTGCGGATCATCAAAACGCCTGGGTTTAGCACCGCTGAGCTCGATCTTTTCAATAATACGCATGGGCCTGGCACTGAGCAGATAGAGGTCATCTGCCAGGAGCAGGGCCTCATCCACATCATGAGTAATCATAAGCAGAGTGCGCTTAAACTCACTCTGCAAGAGCAGCAGCAGACTCTGCAAACTCTTGCGGGTAATGGCATCGAGTGCAGAAAGCGGTTCGTCAAGCAGAATCAGATCCCGATTAAAGAGCAGGGTTCGCACCAAGGCACAACGCTGCCGCATGCCCCCGGATACCTGGCGGGGCAGATGTTCCTCGTAACCGTCCAGCCCCAGTCTCGAGAAGAGTTGCCTGGCCCGTAATCGTGCCGCTCCCATATCCTCTCCTGCTGTTTTTGCGGGCAGCAGGCTGTTTTTCAAAAGTGAAAACCAGGGCAAAAGAAGATCCTTCTGATGCATATAGGCAGCACAACCACCAAGATTAACAAGCGTCTTGTCCTGCCAGGCAACACTCCCAGCATCCGCAGCAGTCACTCCGGTGAGGACGTCAAAAAAAGTGCTCTTGCCACAGCCCGACGGCCCGATCAGAACAGCAAAGCGATTTTGTTCCACACTGATGTCCAATGCGGAAAAGATCGGCTGCTCATCAAAAGCCTTTGTTAATCCTGAAACAGAAAGCATAGGTAGCCCATGGCAGGAAAAGAGTGGTCAAAATTTAGTATAGAACAGTGTATCCGGACAGCGGAGAGGGAGGGCGAGACAATAGATAGAGATCTTGGCTTCCCTTCGCCAGCATGACCTGGATCAGGTTCCAGGGGTCGAAACTCAACAGTTTCCTCTCAGCCGATAACCATCGACTCCCCCAGTCCGTAGAGTGCTGTAATGCAACAACACAAGTAACACCCTAACTTGATCCAGCAGAACTTGTCAACAAAACAGCTAAAAAGCAGGCATTATTCCTCCACGACACCCTTAAATTGAGCGCAGCCGGATATGCAAAAAGTTCTCTTTTTTATACCGTCAAGGAATCTTGTTGTTAATGGGTAAAAACTCAGCTATTATTTACCGAACGTCAAATAATATGTATTTAAAAGTATTTTCTTCACCTACACCACCTGCGGAGAACAGGCATATGCTAAACAAGTTCTGGGAACCTTACATAGTCAAAGAGGTTGCCCCCTTCAAGATCGACAACCTGGCCATCCCCTATCCCGAGTTCGTCCCCAGGCTCTATAATTTTTGTAAAGAACTTGGATTCAAGAAAGAATACATCATCCCCTCCCGCGCCTTCTGCTCCGATGAAAATCAGGGTCTGCCCATCATCCTGCTCACCAAGCATTTTGGCAGCTTTCCCTTTAACCATGGCCGGGTTGGTGGCATGCTGGCCGTTGACCGACACGGGCCGCACTCCCACC
>CAYWMZ010000417.1:0-2869 GCA_964459485.1 uncultured Desulfocapsa sp.
GGCACTGGCGGGGATGGTTCTGGAACTTTCAACGTATCCACCACATCCGCCTTTGTTGTGGCGGGAGCCGGAGTCCCCGTTGCCAAACATGGAAACCGTTCCATTTCCAGTAACTGCGGAAGTGCTGATGTCCTTGAGGCTGCCGGAGTGGCTCTGGATATTGGGCCTGACCGGATTGGAGACAGTATCAAAGAGGTGGGGATCGGCTTTCTCTTTGCCCCTGCCCTGCATGGTGCTATGAAATACGCCATTGGGCCACGAAAGGAGGTGGGGATAAGGACTATTTTTAATATTCTTGGCCCACTCACTAATCCAGCGGCAGCCAATGTCCAGGTTCTTGGGGTTTTTGATCCTGACCTCACTGAACCGATGGCCGAGGTTCTAGCAAAACTTGGTTCCAAAAGGGCACTTGTAGTTCACGGTGAAGGGAACCTGGACGAACTCACTGTGACCGGAAACACCAGGGTAAGTGAGCTTGCCAATGGAATGGTCAGCACCTATGTGGTAGATCCGGGGCAACTCGGTTTCGCAAGAGCCGAGCTTAAAGATATTCAGGGGGGTGTCGATGCTGCTGAATCGGCACTGCAGATGCGTGCCATCCTAGCTGGAGAAAAGGGTGCCAAGCGAGATATGGTTCTCCTTAACGCCGGGGCCGCCCTTATGGTTGCAGGCCTCAGTGACGATCTCAAGGGAGGTATTAGTCTTGCCGCAGAAACCATCGATTCAGGAAAGGCGGTAGCCAAACTTGATAAGTTGATTGCCTACAGCAATCAATAATCACCTGTTGTACAACATCACCTAGTTCAAGTATCCAACCATTA
Organism: uncultured Desulfocapsa sp.; assembly: GCA_964459485.1. Taxonomy (GTDB): domain Bacteria; phylum Desulfobacterota; class Desulfobulbia; order Desulfobulbales; family Desulfocapsaceae; genus Desulfocapsa. The sequence continues at coordinate 822 of CAYWMZ010000417.1, forward strand.
TGGCGCATATTTTAGACACAATAGTTGCACGAAAACAAGAGGAGGTTGCTCTCCTGAAAAAAAATGGCATCCAACTCCCACCCTCATTTGAGGGCAAGGATATCTCGGCACCCCGTGGATTTAGAAGGGCTCTGCTCGCTTACCCCGGGGTATCAATAATTGCCGAAGCCAAAAAGGCATCTCCTTCAAAAGGACTTATCTGCCCTGATTTTGATCCGGTGCGTATCGCCATAAATTATGAAAAAAATGGTGCTCAGGCTATCTCTGTACTCACTGACACCGATTTTTTTCAGGGCTCGATCCTCTATCTTCTCCAGGTGCGTGAGCAGGTACAAATCCCCATACTAAGAAAAGAATTTATAATCGATGCGCTGCAAATTGAAGAGGCCCACGTCTGTGGGGCCGATGCCATCCTTCTTATGGCATCTATTCTTAATGGAGAACAGTTGCAGGATTTCCAGGATATAGCCAATGAATACGGTATTGACTGCCTGGTTGAAGTCCATAACGAGCAAGAGCTTGAGACTGTACTCAGCACCAGTGCCAATCTCATTGGCATTAATAATCGCAATCTTAAAGACTTTTCCATGGATACCTCGACAACCTTCCGCCTTAAGGCCATGATACCCGACTCCATAGCCGTTGTTGGTGAATCGGGGCTGAAAACAGCCGCCGATATACAGGCCCTGGGTGATGCTGACGTGTGCGCTGCACTTGTTGGCGAATCATTGATGAGGGGCAGCAGCGAAGGTGGGATCAGTCTAAAAGAATTGAGGGGGGAATAGGAGAAGCAATGCTCACGCGAACACGCATTAAAATGTGCGGCATGACAATGGAAAAAGACGTCGAGTTTGGAATTAATCTGGGTATTGACGCCCTTGGCTTTATTTTCTTTGAAAAGAGTCCCCGTAACGTGTTTCCTGACTTTGTGAGAGCCATTATTTCAAAGGTTCCTTCATTTGTTGACTGTGTTGGGGTCTTTGTCAATCGTGACAGGGAAGAGGTTAAGGAGATTGTCGAATACTGCGGACTCTCCCATGCCCAGCTCCATGGCCAGGAAGATCCAAAATATTGTGAACGTTTAGAACGTTTAGCTGCACCCTGTCACGTTATCAAGGCATTTCGGGTGGGAAGTGACAGCAAAGAGGGCGACTTTCGGCCATATAACGATCTGGTACAGGGCTATCTTCTTGATACTTACGAAAAAGGGATAGTGGGTGGTACCGGAAAGAGCTTTGACTGGAGCATTATCAAGCGACTCGACCTGCAGCGTCCCATCATATTGGCAGGTGGACTGGCTCCTGGTAATGTGGAAGAGGCTATTGCTGCGGTGGCTCCCTTTGCAGTGGATGTAAATTCAGGAGTTGAACTTGAACCGGGTATAAAAGATCACGCCAAAATGACAGAATTTATCCAGAATGTGCGCAAGAGTGAAGCCAGATAAGCCGTGGCAGGATATTTTTACTTCTGCTAATCCTCAGCGGGCCAAGACAAAGGCCCCCTTGTAGCCCTTTTGCAGGAGTGCCCGTTCACTCCTTCTGGCTCCATTCAGGGTTCGGCCCACATACACCTGAACCCTATAAAATGTATGACCATTGATAAGGGCCTTAGTCATCACCGTATGATGCCCGGCATTAATGAATTTTTCTTGTAGTTTTATGCCGTTATACTTCTGGGTGAAGGCGCCTATCTGTACGAAATATTCGCCGCTACGCAGATCGGCCACCCTCCTAAAGGACTGTTTCCCAGTTCTTGTGTTTCTCTTGAGTTCTCCCAGTGCAGTAACTTTAACTTTTGCCGTTCCCGCACTCACCAGTCCCAGTTTTTTAGCAGCTCCATAACTGAGATCTATTATACGGCCCTGAACAAAAGGGCCTCGGTCATTCACACGAACCACCAGCTCCTTGCCATTATCGAGATTCTGAACCAGGAGCATGGTCTGCATGGGGAGGAGTTTGTGGGCAGCCGTCACATTGTACATATTGTAGGTCTCACCATTGGATGTGGTACGACCATGAAAGTCTTTACCGTACCATGAGGCAATACCG
>CAYWMZ010000418.1:0-2855 GCA_964459485.1 uncultured Desulfocapsa sp.
TGAAAAAGCCACTATTATTGGTGAAAAGATAAAGAAAGTTGTCTCTTTTGCCACGAAATAACGTAACAAAAGCCCACTCCTCTCCCTGTTAGCCTTTCACGACAGGCCCCTTAAACCTCCTTAATCCCCTCTAATTTCCAGGCTTCTGTGCCAAGGGGGCGGGCCCAGCTCCACTCTTCGGCAAATTTTACCGGCTCGGTCATACTGCCGGAAATCAGATCACCGCTCTTATCATCCACCGTGTAATCGAGGAGGTTTGCAGTAAAGAGAACGGTGACAAAATCTTCCCCATTTTCGGAACCGGCATCCACCACTTCGACATTACGAATGGAGATATTTTCCAACTTGTTTAATTCACCCTTGGACTCCATCTCCTGAAACTGAGTTTCATATTCAGAGGCCAGTTGTTCGCCTAGAAGATTGCGGTACGATGAGACATCCCGCCGCATCCAACCTGCCTGTACCTTGAAAAACACATCGGAGGCCACCTCCACGAAATACGCCGCATCAAAAGTGGGATCAGCGACCTGAATCTGTTCCAAACCTTCTTCCAGACTCGATTTTCCGGGTGGTGGTGGAGGGGGTGAGACGCTGCTACCCGCATCGGAATTATTATTGCCAAAATTCCCCTGAAAGACGTTATTATTTTCCTGCCTCGGTGCCTGATGGCCTGGAGGAGTCCCGGAAGGAGGACGAGCCGTAAATCGCTTGTACAAGAAGTAGCCGATAACACCTAAGAAAAGAAGGGGAAGTATCCCCATTCCCGAGCCCCCCATACCAAAGAGGCTTCCAAAGAGCATGCCACCAAGAGCACCGCCAAGGAGCCCCCCCATCATGCCACGGCCAAAACTTGATCGTTGCCGTCCGGTCCGAGGCGTCTGCCTTCTGGTTGAGGGTGCCGATCGCCTGGGGGTGAAACGAAATGATCTGCCGCCACCTCGGGATCTGGCGTAGGAATAGTCGGCCGTAATACCGGCCTCGACAAAACAGAGGGTGAAGAAAACGAGAAAAAACGGCGTAAGTTTTCTCATAAAGGTGAGCATGATTGATCTCCGTTAAAATTCTTATCAATTCAGTGTGCTTCAGGTTCGACCAAGCTGAACAGTACTGGAAATACGTTTTCCAGCAAATGGTATCCAAACCAGTCTAAAACCTTACACGAAAGTATCAAACTATGATAGTGTATAAAGAAAATCAAGAAGCCCCCTAACCATCCATCGGTAGCACAACCCTGTGAGATAAACATGTTGAGAGACCTCGCCCTGGCCGCCAAGGCCGCATGCAGTAAAGAAGACCAGGAGAGCCTGGTACCTCTCATCATCTCGTTGAAAGAACTGGGAGCCAAGGCCAAAAAAAAGGGGCTGCTCTCCCTGGAAGACGACCTGGGTGATATTCAGGATAACTTTCTTAAGATCGGCATCCAGCTCATCATCGACAAAACCAATGCCGATGTGGTGAGCGATATCCTGGACTCTGATATCTATTACAACGAATCAAACGGACGGGAACTCCTCAAAAAAATCATTATCCGCGAAGGTTTACTCCGCATTCAGGCGGGAGACACCTCCAGAAATATCTTTCTCTGCACCAGGATCTTCCTTGGAAAAGTAGAGAACGGCTCCTTTTCCTGATCCCAGCCCTGCCTGTCCTGTGCTCCTTATCTTTCCCCCACTTGCCAAGGCATGCGAACCCCCGGCAGGGATCACCCGCCTTGCCGGTTTTATTCGTGGCAATAATCGGGAATGCCGCCTCTGGGACGCCAACCTTGAAGGCCAGCTCTACCTGCTGGATCTCCCCCAACAGCCCAAGGATACCTGGAGCAGGAGGGCCGCTAAAAACATTCAGAGGAACCTCCTGGCCCTGCGTGATTCGGATCTGTATAGCAACAACGATCGCTACCAGCGTGCGGTACGGGATCTCAATCGAGCCTTGAGTCAGAGCTGCAGCAACTCTTCTGTTAGCCTGAGCCTAGCCGACTATCAGGACAGCAGCCTCTCCCCCCACCAGAGTTATGATCTTCTACAGGCTGCGAAAAACCACCACCAAAACATCTTCTTCCCCTTTTACCGGCAACGTCTCCCCGAGCTTCTAGATCCTCTGGACGGACAGCAATGGATTGGTATTTCACTGAACTATCTCAGTCAGGCACTGCCAAGCTTTGCCCTTGCCGGATATCTAAAACAGGAGTATCCCTCCCATAAAATTGTGATTGGCGGAGGACTTATCACCTCATGGCTCCGCAGTCCCGGCTGGATCAACCCCTTTGCCAGTCTCTTTGATGAGATGATTGCAGGTCAGGGAGAGACAGCTCTGCTGCAACTCCTCGACTGCCCCCCTCCCCATAGCCATTGTGCCCCCGATTACACAGATCTCCCCCTGGCTGACTATCTGGCACCTGAGCGAATCCTGCCCTTCAGTGCCTCCACCGGTTGTTACTGGAACCGCTGCTCCTTCTGCCCGGAAAAGGCAGAGGGCAGTCCCTATGCAAAGCTCTCCTCCGAGACAGCCCTGGCTGATCTCAATCAACTTACAAAGAGCTGTAAACCCGGCCTGATTCATCTTCTCGACAATGCCGTGGCCCCATCTCTCATGAAGGAGATGATTGCGGCCCCACCCGGCCCGGACTGGTATGGGTTTGCACGGGTAACAACAGAACTCACAGACCGTGACTTTTGCAAAAATCTGCGTAAATCCGGCTGTGTCCTACTCAAGCTTGGCATAGAATCGGGTTCTCAGGAGGTGCTGAACGCCATGGACAAGGGGATTGATCTTGCCTTGGTGGAAGATACGCTGGCAGCCCTGCACCATGCCGGAATTGCCACCTATGTGTATCTCCTCTTTGGCACCCCTGCGGA
>CAYWMZ010000419.1:0-2839 GCA_964459485.1 uncultured Desulfocapsa sp.
ATTTTGTTGTCGTCACCAACGCTGATAAGATTCGTCTTACCGGTCGCAAATGGGACAACAAGAAATATTACCACCACACAGGATACATTGGCAGCTTGAAAGAGATTAGCGCTAAAGACCTGCTGGTGAAACATCCCACCGATCTGCTTATGAAGGCAGTGAGGGGAATGCTTCCAAAAAACAAATTGGGTCGTGCCCAGCTCAAAAAACTGAAGCTGTATGCTAGTACTGACCATCCCCACGCAGCACAGATGCCTGCCGACTTGGATATTTAAAAGACTTTACGAAATTACGGAGATAGTAAATCATGGCTCAAGATCGTTTTTACGCCACCGGCAAAAGAAAGAGTGCTGTCGCAAAGGTATGGCTTACCCCGGGTACCGGAAAAATTCTCGTCAACAAGATGACCCCGGACGCCTATTTTGGTAGAAGCTTTAAAATCCACAAAATTGACAAACCTTTCAAGGTAACCGACACTTTCGAGAACTTTGATGTTATGGCCACCCTTCTTGGCGGCGGAAAGTCAGCCCAGGTAGATGCCCTGACCCATGGGATTTCCCGTGCCCTCCTTGAGGTGAATCAGGACAACAGATTGACCTTGAAGAAATCAGGTCTTCTTACCCGTGATCCTCGTATGAAAGAGCGTAAAAAATACGGTCAGAAAGGCGCCCGCGCCAAATTTCAGTTCTCAAAACGCTAATCTGTTTTACTCCTTTTTTTCCTTTTTCCTATTTTATTTGGGATACGGATCAAAGGTTACAAAACTTGGTTGTTTTGCAAGGGGAATAACAGGGAACTGTTATTTCCCTTTTTTTATTTTCAGGATATTATCAGGAATCTATCATGCTACGAGTTGCCATCATTGGAGCCTCTGGATACACCGGAGTCGAACTTGCCCGTATCCTTTGCAATCACCCTGAATTTGAGCTCACCGCTGCGACATCCCGCCAGTATGCGGGTCAGGCTCTCTCCCAGGTGTATCCCAATCTCCTTGGAAAAACAGATCTGATCTGCGAAAACCTGTCCATTGACGAACTCTGCCAGCGGGCCGATCTCTTTTTTGCCGCAGTGCCCCACAAGACCGCCATGGATCTGGTTCCCCAACTCCTGCGGGAAGGAAAAAAGGTGGTGGATCTTTCGGCTGACTATCGCCTGCGCAACGTAGCCACCTACGAAGAGTGGTACCAGGAACACTCCTCACCTGAGTTTATTAAAGAAGCCGTCTACGGCCTTCCCGAACTCTATCGTAAAGATATCCAAAAGGCTCGACTGATTGCAAATCCGGGATGCTATCCAACTTCTATTGTGCTGGGCCTTGCCCCCCTGTTGCGAAATGGCATCATTGATGCCACATCCATCATAGCAGACTCAAAATCCGGAACCACCGGGGCTGGACGGGCTGCCAATGTAGGGTCTCTGTTCTGCGAAGTCCATGACGGTTTCAAGGCCTACAAAGTAGGTGGAACCCACCGCCACCTCCCTGAAATTGAGCAAGAACTGAGCATACTGAACGGGAATTCCATTACGGTTTCCTTCACACCCCACCTCTTACCTATTTCGCGGGGCATATTGAGTACCTGTTATGCAAACCTTGCCAGTAATGTGACAACAGATGATATAGCAAAACTCTATGAAGATGCCTATACAAACGAGCCATTTGTGCGAATAGTTCCCACAGGGAGCTTTCCAGCCACCCAACACGTCCGAGGCTCCAATTTCTGTGATATTGGCTTCGCCATCGATTCCCGAAGCAATCGTATCATTGTTATTTCGGCCATTGATAATATTGTCAAAGGTGCTGCCGGTCAGGCCGTCCATAATATGAATCTCATGTGTGGACTTCCCGAAACATTGGGTCTTGAAGGGGCACCCTTTTTCCCCTGATTCTTGTCCATTGTGCGAAATCTCAAACTGACCATAGCCTTTGACGGAACAAATTTTTCCGGCTGGCAGCGACAGTTAAATGCCCCCACTATTCAGGGAGAACTTGAGATCGTTCTCAGTACCATAACCAATGCTTCTGTTACCCTGCACGGTGCCGGAAGAACAGATGCGGGTGTCCATGCCCTGGCCATGGTTGCTCATTTTGAGACCGGATCTGTGATTTCCATAGAGAAACTCCAGGATGGTGCTAACTCTATGCTGCCCATTGCCATTCGTATTCTTAAAATCGAAGCTGTTGCCGCAGATTTTCATGCCCGCTTTTCCAGTATTTCAAAAACATATTTCTATACCATTGAAACCGGAAAAATTCAGTCGCCCATCACCCGGCTCTACGCCGTTCATATTCCCCAAAAGCTGGCCATCTCACCCATGCGCCAATGCTTGAGTTGTATAATCGGTAGTCATGATTTTGCCAGTTTCGAGGCCGCCGGATCACGGGACAAAAGTATACTTACCGGGCGTGGCAGCATACGCACCTTACACCATGCTTCCCTCACAGAAACAGATCGAAACCGACTACAATTTGAACTTAAAGGTGACGGCTTTTTGCGTCATATGGTACGAAATATTGTGGGAACTGTGCTTGACGTTGGAAAGGGAAGAAAAACTGTCCAGGAGTTTTTGGAAATCCTGGCAGCAAAGGACAGATCCAAGGCGAGTGCCACAGCACCGGCCCATGGGTTGTTCTTAAAAGAGATACTGTACAAACTGTGAGAAGGAGTGGGGTGCTGATTTAATGCCGTCTTAAAAACCGCACATTCCGGACATTCCGGGGACAGTATACGCAACTGCCTTTCGCCACAACCCTGTCCCTCAACCCTCTGCCCATCTTATTTATCTTTACACCCATAACACTCAATACTTTCTCTTTGACATCCTAACATTCCACAATACG
>CAYWMZ010000420.1:0-2831 GCA_964459485.1 uncultured Desulfocapsa sp.
ACCTGAAGCTGTATGCTTTTTGTACCATTATAATTGTACCTGTAAGGAGTTTGCCCCATGAGTGAGTCCAGTCTTCCATCGTATATACACTATTTACAGCAAGAGAGCAGTTATCCCCATCCAGCCCCGGGTATCAGTCTGGTACAGACCCATATCTCTTTTGTGCTCCTTGCCGGAGAGAGTGTCTATAAATGGAAGAAACCTGTGGATTTTGGTTTCTTGAACTTCTCCACCCTTGAGAAACGAAAGTACTACTGCGAACAGGAACTGCAGCTCAACCGCAGGCTCTGCCCTAATCTTTACCAAGAGCTGGTTACTCTAAACAGAGATGGAGATAGTTTCTGTCTCAATGGCAGTGGCGAGGTACTGGAGTATGGAATCCGGATGGCACGCATGGATGAGGAGAAGATGATGGGGCGGATAATGGCCGCTGGAGGCCTTACTAAGGCCCATCTTGATGAGATCATAGAACAGCTGGTTCCCTTTTATGAGGCGGCAGCAGGAGATGGCGAGATCCCGGATTTTGGAAAGGCCACGGCCGTTGCTGTGAATGTCCTGGAGAATTTTGAACAGACCGAAAACTTTGTGGATAAGGGAGCCATTAGTCGTAAACAGTTTGAGACAATTGTTGAATACTCGAAGGCCTTTCTTGGCCACGAAGATCGCTTCCAGGCACGCATTGATGCTGGAAAGATCCGGGACTGTCATGGTGATCTGCACTCTGCAAATATCTGCCTCTCCGATCCTGTCTATATCTTTGACTGCATCGAGTTTAACGAACGTTTTCGCTATACTGATGTGGCGGCGGATGTGGCCTTTCTGGCCATGGATCTTGACTTTCATGGAGAAACAGAGCTTTCAAACTATTTTATTGAGCAGTTTGTCGAAAAGTCCGGTGACCCGGATCTGTTGCAGATGTTGAACTTTTATAAGTGTTATCGAACCTATGTGCGTGCCAAAATCGCTCTGTTTACGGCTAGTGACCCGGCGGTGGATGAAAAGACCAGTGCGGCCTGCATCGAACAGGCCAAAAAACATTTTCAGCTGGCGGAGCACTATGCAACGGCCTGAAAAGCTTCTGCTGGTTTTTTTTGGGATGATTGCCACTGGGAAGAGTTATCTGGCCTCGGCCTGGGCTGTGGAGTATGGTTTGCCCTACTACAATTCTGACAGGCTGCGCAAGCAATTGGCAGGTACCCTGGCCGACACAGGGCAGGGAGAGGCGTTGGGGCAGGGGATATACAGTCCCGAATTTAGCCGGCGTACCTATGATGCCCTGATTGAAAGGGCCGCCACTCATTTTCAAGAGGGTGACAGTCCTTGTGTAGTGCTTGATGGATCTTATCTGGCCCTGGCGGAAAGAGATCTGCTACGGCACCATTTTGATACGCAGTGTCGACTGATTTTTGTGCACTGTTCCTGCGAGGAGGCCATAATTAAAGAGCGCCTTAAGATACGGGCCTCAGACCCGGAAGCCGTATCCGACGGAACCTGGGAGATCTACCTGGCCCAGAAACAAGCTTTCCAGGCTCCGCTGGAGCAGGAGCAGATCATAGAAATTGATACAGACGGTCCGGTAACGGAGCTGATAGGACGAGTAACAACTGCAATAGAATACGATAAAGGCTGAACAAACGGAGGAGTAGCATGGCAACCCGAATATATATATTACGATTCCCCAAAGAGACCAGCAGTGAACCCATTATTTACCAACTGGTAAAGCAGTATGATGTGGAGTTCAACATCCTGAAGGCGGATATACTGCCCCAGCGGGAGGGGGTGATGATCCTCGAATTGAAGGGCCCCAAGGATAAGGTTACAAGCGGCTTGAAATATTTAAAATCCTTTGGTGTGAAGGTGGAACGCTTGGCGGCAGCCATTAAGCGGGATGATGACAAGTGCTTCCAGTGCGGCGCTTGCACCGGCATCTGCCCTGTTGCAGCCCTTTATATCAAACGGCCCACCATGGAAGTGATTTTTGATCCAGAGAAGTGCACCGGCTGTTCCCTCTGTGTTCCCATCTGCCCGGTGAGGGCCATGGAGGTCTCTCCGGTATCCGAGGCCTTTGCCGAGGCCGAAGAAAAGATTGTCAGCTGACAGTCCTCCTTCCCTGACGGTGTGGGTGGATGCCGACGCCTGCCCGGTTGTGGTGAAAGAGATCCTCTTTCAGGCGGCCCGGCGTACCGGGGTACAAACCATCCTGGTGGCAAATCAGGATATGAGTGTCCCTGATGTACCCTGTATCTCCTCTGTTCGGGTGGCGGCGGGGGCCGATGTTGCTGACCAGGAAATTGTAAAACGGCTGCGATCCGGAGATCTGGTGATCACAGCCGATATTCCCCTGGCGGCTGATGTTATTGCCAAGGGCGGCCATGCCTTAAATCCCCGGGGAGAACTGTATAGCAGGGACAATATTGCAAGCCGTCTCAGTATGCGGGACTTTATGGAGAGCCTGCGTGTTGATGGGGTGGAGACTGGTGGCCCGGCGCCTTTGAATAAGGGCGATAGGCAGGCCTTTGCCAATCAGCTTGACAGATTTTTGGCAGGGAATATTGTAAAGGGAAAGACGGTGAAGGTCAAAAAGGTACCGCCTCCCTGGTAGTGTTGAATAGAAGATGAATATCGCACCCCAAGGGTATTTCCTACGGGGCAAATGTCGAACAGGGAATGTCGAATGATACAGGAAAAAAACCGACATTATAGGCTATGGACCGTATTTTTTGAAATTTGATATTTCTTAAATTGTGCTTGTCTTCTGGTAAAGCAATCCCCTTAAACGTATACGCCCATTTCATGATGAAGCAGAGCCAAAATAGAAAAAAATTTAAGTC
>CAYWMZ010000421.1:0-2831 GCA_964459485.1 uncultured Desulfocapsa sp.
CCCACTCGGAGGTCTAAAATTTTCTCATTTAAATCTTTAACTTTCTTGTGCCAGCCATGGGGCAGTTTGTGGGTCAGTGTTCCCACCTCACGTACGGTACCACAGGCACTAGGCTGGCCTGTGAGGGAGAAGGGACTGTTGCCGGGCTTGGAGATCTTTCCGGTGAGGAGATGGATATTATACACCAGGTTATTTATCCAGGTACCACGCACATGCTGATTCATACCCATGCACCAGAACGAGGTACACTTCTTGGTGGGATCACCATAGAGGGATGCCAAATACTTAATATCCATAGCAGAAACGCCGGATATCTTTGCAGCTTTTTCCGGGGTATAATCTTCAAGAAAAGTCTTATACTCCTCAAAGCTTATATCTTGAGGGACATCCTTAAACTTGAAATGATCTTCAGTTCCATAGCCGATATTCGTTTTGCCCTTATGGAATGTGGTATGTTTTTTCACAAATTCCCAATCCACCCAATCGTTACGGATAATCTCATAACAGATGGCATTGGCCACGGCTAGATCGGTATTGGGTTTAAAGAGGATGGATTTATTGGATGCCTGGCTGGAGCGGGTGGAACGGGTGGCAAGATCAATGATGGTAACATTCTTTCTACGTTTACGGCTGGCAAGCATGCGGGAGAAGAGTACCGGATGCATCTCAGCCATGTTATTACCCCAGGTGACAAAGACATCGGCATGTTCGATATCCTCGTAACAGCCCATGGGCTCATCAATACCAAAGGAGGTCATAAAACCGGTTACGGCAGAGGCCATACAGAGCCTGGCATTAGCCTCAACATTGTTGGTACCGATACAGCCCTTAAAGAGCTTGGAGGCCACATACCCATCCGGGATAGTCCACTGCCCGGAGCCATACATGGCAACCGAATCCTTACCCGTCTCGCTGATGGTCTGTTTTATCTTGGCAGCAATGAGGTCAAGGGCCTCGGAAATGGGCACCTCCACCATCTTGTCACCTTTGCGAACCTTGGCAGTACGAATTCTGTCTTTGGCATACAAAGCCTGAACCACATGGAAGCCCTTAACACAGCATAATCCCTTATTCACACTACAGTTGGGATCACCCTTGACGGCTACGGCCCGATCTCCTGAAACTCCCACAAGGAGACCACAGCCGGTTCCACAGAACCTGCACGGTGCCTTCTTCCAGGTAATCTGTCCAGAGGGACCGTCCTGTCTCTTCCACTCGGCAAAACTGATTCCAGGGAAAATTGACCCAGCGGCCGCAATAGCGCTGCCAGCGGCCGCAGACTTAATAAATGATCTTCTGTTTAGCTCCATATTATCCTCTTTCTTCTCCCTGATTTAGATGAAAGCATACTGGGAACCCCAAATTGCACGACCCAATAGTTATTCTTTCATTATCATTGCGACCGGCCAGTTCTGATCCAGCCGTACTGGTTTATTATTCGGCATTATGCCCGTAGGTCATACTTAATGAGTGTAGTGACGGCACTTTTTTCAGTTGCTCCTGGAGATCCTTTTCAATCTTCTCATCGGGGGTGTCTGTAACAAGAACCACCACCTCCTGATTGTCCGCAGGAATGATCTCACAATACTCCATGGTTGCCAGGTCAGCGCACAACTGCTCCATGGCACCGTCTTGCGGCATGGCCAGATAACTTAAGATGGGCATTACTCCTCCTTCTGAAAACGGTATTGAAATTTCCCATGAAATGCGGGAATTCAGGAATGCAGCGCACTCCCCCAAACTGGTACACCAAGGGAATACATTCTGTACAATGAGTAGCAGCAGACAATAAACCTAGACATCTACCACATTGTGACAAACATTATTAATAAGATTCAATCACAAGTAATTGACTAATGTCAAGGAAGGGAAATAAAAAAGAGAGAAAGGGAAAAAATCCCGATGGCACAGGACGCACCATCGAGAATATCCTTCTATTACAGTAAAACTGTGTAATTTAACACTTCAATCTAGCTACGGATCATATCTGCAATCTGAAAGGCAACTTCCAGACTCTGTTCCGCATTAAGGCGTGGATCACAGGTGGTAAGATAATTATTACCGAGCTCCTCATCGACGATATTCCTGGCACCACCGGTACACTCCGTTACATTTTCACCAGTCATCTCAAGATGGATACCACCAGGAATGGTTCCTTCTGCCCAGTGGGTCTCAAAAAAGCAGGTAATTTCGGAGAGGATATCGTTAAAGTTCCTAGTCTTCAGACCACTCTTGGCGGTATAGGTATTGGCATGCATGGGATCACAGTTCCACACAATATTGTAGCCTTCCCTTTTGGCCTCACGCAGTAGCGGTGGTAGAACCTTCTCAATATTTTTCATGCCAAGGCGGGTGATTAGGGTCAGACGGCCCGCCTCATTTTCGGGATTGAGGGCATCGATGAGCTGTTTGACATTATCCAGATCGTAGTCAGGCCCGATCTTTACCCCGATGGGATTATTCACCCCACGCAGAAATTCCACATGAGCTCCATCCACCTGACGGGTCCGCTCGCCAATCCACAGCATATGGGCAGAACAGTCGTACCAACCGCCACGAGTGGAATCCTCACGGGTAAGGGCATTAACACCATCTACAATGAAGATAATACCGTTAAGCTACGTGTCGGTTTATTCTCAGATATAACAGCGAAAAAACAAGTTGAAATGCTGGCCTTAAAACAAGCCAATTACGACGGGCTAACATCATTACCTAATCGCAGCATGTTTAATGATCGCTTAGCACAAGAAATTAAAAAATCTAATCGTTCCCATAAGCCGCTCGCATTATTCTTTCTTGATTTAGATAAATTTAAAGATGTAAATGATACT
>CAYWMZ010000422.1:0-2825 GCA_964459485.1 uncultured Desulfocapsa sp.
ACACAGATAAACTGGGCAGATCCGGCAAAGACCAGGATGGACATCAGGGCCACGGCCCAAACGGGTATCCCGGCCTGGTCGGCCAGAACGCCTAGTGCTAGGCCGATGGGGATATAACCAAAGCAGATGGGCCAGGAGGCCACAGCTCCATCCCGGAACCAGGCCCATTTGTGGGCAGGGGCAGGATTGCAGTGGGTTGTTATTGGTGAATCCTTGAGTTGTACCATGTTTTTATGGGTTGCCAAAGGGGTGTTGTCATGGGTATAGTGGCCTTCTTTTAGAAAGTGCTATTACCTGTGAGTGCTCCAACTCTTTAGGGTGCAACAGGTACGCTCTCACTGATACCACAGTAAAAAAAAAAGAGACAATAAATATCGAATTTCAAGTAAGGAATATCGTATATTAAAGTATTGTGAGTTTTTATACATTTGCCATTTATAACGTTTAGGATTTGACGGAGAAATATTATGTTTGCAGCATCTGATTTACGGAAAGGGTTGAAGATACAGATTGACGGTCAGCCCTATGTAATAACCCGTTTCGAGTTTTCAAAACCCGGCAAGGGCCAGTCTCTGTACCGTTGTAAGATGCGGAATATGATCACCGGAAATCAGTTTACCCAGACCTATCGCTCCAATGAAAAGTTTGAAAAACCTGCCCTTGAAGAGCGGAAGATGCAGTATCTCTACAATCAGGGTGACGAGTTTCACTTTATGGATACCGAGAATTATGAGCAGACCTTTATCACCAAGGAGCAGCTTGGGGATAATGTCTACTTCCTCCAGGATAATATGGAGCTTGATGTCCTCTTCTTTGATGAAAAACCCATCGATGTTTCCCTACCCATCTTTGTAAACCTTCTGGTTACCACAGCTGAGCCCTGGGTCAAGGGCGATACCTCCGGTAGTGACACCAAACCCATTACCGTTGAAACCGGCTATGTGCTGCAAGTGCCCCCCTTTGTGGTGGAAGGAGACAAGATCCAGATAGATACTCGAACCGGGGCCTATGTGACCCGTGTCAAAGAGTAAAACTCTCCATGCTTGACAGGAAAGGGTTGCAACTCCGTGCGGCCTTTTTTCAGGCAATCCGCAATTTCTTCCAGGAACAGGGCTTTCTGGAAGTCGATACCCCCATCCGTCAACCCCTGGTTCTCCCGGAACAGAACATCGTTCCAATCCCCTCAGGCATACAATTCCTGCAAAGTTCTCCAGAAATTCATATGAAGCGCCTCCTGGCCTCGGGCTGTGAGCAGATCTTCCAGATCTGCCGCTGTTTCCGCTATGGTGAACGGGGGCGTCTCCATTTGGAAGAGTTTGTGATGCTGGAGTGGTACCGTCTGGATGGTGATTATGGCAATCTTATGGACGATTGCGAGACCCTGCTTCGGTATTTGGCATCACACCTGCCTTTTTGCGACTTTCCTGTGTCTTTGGCAGTCCCCTGGCAAAAGATTACGGTGGAGCAGGCCTTTTTGCAGTACTGTTCCATCTCGGCTGTCCAGGCTCTCGATGAGGATCGTTTTGATATCCTTCTGGTGGAGGAGGTTGAGCCGCACCTGGGCCGAAAGAGTCCCACCTTTCTCTATGATTATCCACTGGAGTTGGCCTCTCTGGCCCGACCCAAAGAGGATAACCCGAAACTTGCGGAACGCTTCGAACTCTATATGGCGGGAGTGGAGCTCGGGAACGGCTTTTCTGAACTCACCGATCCGGTACAGCAGCGTAGTCGTTTTGAAGATGAGTATCTGAAGATGGACTCCGATCCCGGCCGTTTAAAGAAAATGCCCGAATTATTTCTTGCGGATCTAGGGAAGATCGACAAGGCATCAGGGATAGCAATGGGACTGGATCGCCTGTTTATGCTCCTTTTAGGGCAGAGTGATATTAATGCTGCGGTAAGCTTTTCCCCCTCTGATATGGATTGCTAAAGCCTTGCTTACCTAGAATTCTTTTGACAGTGGCCGTTTGTTTGTGATAAAATTTCTCATGTTATGGAGCAGCTCTTAAAAGACTGTATCTATGGGCCCTTTTCAGAGGGAAAAGGGTATTTCCTCACACAGGAGAAAGAAAATGGACACAAAGGAACTGAAAAAGATCCTTGCCGGAATCGGTGTTGTCGGCCTGTTGGCTGGCGGTGGCGTATCTGTGGCAGGTGCATCTGGCGCAAGCGGCTGAGGTGCCGCACCTATGCCCAGTGCAGTTGGCACTGACAAGGACGCACCAGCAAGTGGTTGAGCCGCAACGGCTACTGACGCAGGTGGCGTCAGCAAACAGGTAGAAGG
This sequence comes from uncultured Desulfocapsa sp., assembly GCA_964459485.1. Taxonomy (GTDB): domain Bacteria; phylum Desulfobacterota; class Desulfobulbia; order Desulfobulbales; family Desulfocapsaceae; genus Desulfocapsa. Next base: position 2,285 of record CAYWMZ010000422.1, read on the forward strand.
TGCATTGGATGAGGCTGAGAAAAAGGCCGGAGAAGCCGTGCATGATGTAAAAGAAGGTGTAGAGAAAGGCATGCATGATGTGAAAGAAGGTGTTGAGAAAGGTATGCAGGACATGAAGAAGAAACCTGCAAAGAGTGGTTGAAGTGGTTAATAGTTAAGTGCGGTCGCACTTTCTGTTTTTAAGGGTCGGTCATGGTGAGAGCTGTGACCGGCCTTTTTTGTTATCGTTTTTTCTGCTTTTGGGAATGGTGTTTGCTTGGCCTCTTCTGCGAACGATCCCGGCTGGCACTGGTTTTATGGGACGGCAGGAGTCGCTCCAGAATCCGGCGCTGTTTCATGCGGTCTCCGTGGCCACGGGCCACAAAAATGGGTTGCTCCGTATCCCTGTGCAGGCCGGTGACGTACATGGCGGTGGCCAGGGTGCCGGGGGTGGGGGTGAAGTCCTGAAACTGACGCAATTCCAGGCCCAGTTCTTTTAAGGTTCGGGCCATGGCAGCACAGTGCGATTCCCTGCATCCCGGATGAGAGGCAATAATATAGG
>CAYWMZ010000423.1:0-2823 GCA_964459485.1 uncultured Desulfocapsa sp.
TTTACGGTGCTGACCCCCTTCCCGCACACCAAGGCCTACAAAGAGATGGAGGCCCAGAACCGTATCCTCTCCAAGGACTGGAACGATTATTCAGCAGATAAGGTGGTGTATCAGCCCAAACAGATGAGCCCGGAGACCTTGCAGGATCTCCTTGATTTGGCCTGGAAGAAATTCTACCAGGATGAGTCCCAGGAGATGAAGATGTTCAAGCTCTTTAAGCAGGTGGTGAGTCGGGAGATGGAGGATGGCACCTTCAGCGCCCGGGACAGGGATCTTGCCAGCCAGGCATTTGGCAGGGATATTGGCTGAGATGGATGCATTTTTACACAGCCTTGTGGCGGATCCCGGTTCCCGGCATGGGGCGTTTCTCTGTGGTGGGGTCGATCGTGCTGCGGTGTATGCTATGGCGGGACAGCTCTATACTGCATTTGCAGAATGTGCTGAACCTGGAGGCGCAGTTCGTCGCTCCGTATGTCTGGCGGCACAAGATCGGGCGGTGATAGCGGCAGCACTCCTTGCAGCCCTTGCCAGCGGCACAGTGCTTAGCCTGCCCCATAACCTGTCCGCAAGTGCTTTACAGCAGATGTGGGAGACGACAGGCTTTGACTCTGCTGTGGTTGACGGAGAACGTGAGCTGCCAAGGGGCGTGCGTTCTCTGTCTTGTTCTTCCGATGCTCCCCAATTTTCCCTGCCAGAGAGTGATCCGACCTCCGATGCCACGCTCCTGCAACTCTTCACCGGAGGCTCCACTGGAAGCTCTAAAATCTGGTCTAAAACTGCGGCCAATATTTTTGGCGAAGCCCGATTTATGGCAGAGAGTTATCAGATACGCGCTGCTGATACCATCCTGGCCACGGTAAACCCCTCTCATATATACGGTCTCCTCTTCTCCGTGGTGGTGCCCCTTATAAGCAGGTGCCGGGTGGTGGCGGAAAACCCTTCATTTCCAGCCGAAATTATTCGCTATGCCGAGCAACAGGCAGCCACGCTGTTGGTGAGTGTTCCGGCCCACTATCGGGTACTGAAGGGACGTTGCTTTCCGGATAGCCTGCGTCTTGCACTCTCTTCTGCTGGGATGTTGCCGGAAGAGCATAATTCCGGTTTTTGTGAAGCGAACCCTGCTGGAATCGTAGAAATTTACGGCTCCACGGAAACCGGGGGCATTGCCCAGCGAAACCGCTCCCGAGGAGCGATGTCTTTTAGCCCCTTCCCCTCTGTGAACTGCTATATAGAAGACGAGCGGCTTTTTGTACAATCCCCCTTCCTTTCCCCCGATCTGCCACGGAACGAGGAGGGATTTTTCCTGTCGGGCGATCGGGTACGGCAGGAGGCGGGGAGAAGTTTCTCACTCCACGGCAGGGCCGATGCCGTAACCAAGGTGGCAGGCGTTCGGGTAGATCTTGATGAGGTGCGGGAGGTCATGCTGGAACAGCCCGGGGTTGATGAGTGTGTGGTGCTTGGTCTTGAAGATCAGGGCGGGCGCGGTAGCAGGATTGCGGCACTGGTTCGGGGGGATGAAATTGATTTAAAACGGATTCGTAAGGCTCTGGGACAGAGGCTGGATCCGGCTGCCCTGCCAAAGCTGATCCGGGTGGTATCTGCTATTCCGGTGACCGGCACCGGGAAGTATGACAGGGAGGCCATTTGCTTACTGTTGGCAAGTGGCTGAAAGTTTCTTATGGTGCAAGCAACTCGATTACGGGGGAGAGAAGGTGAACTGTAAGGAAAAGTGGGATCGGGTGGCTGCGGTTGTCTAGCAGGGCCAAATGTAAAATGAAATATGACCAGTCTTCAGAGAAAATTGCCGTAGCCAGTAGGGCAGGATTTGAACATCTTGCTGCCTGGACGGATCTTCTGGACCGGATAAACGTATTCCCGGTGGCCGATGGGGATACCGGAACGAATCTACGGGTCAGCCTGGCGCCGCTACGGGTCAGTGATACCGACTTTGCCACAGCCCTGCGACAGTTGGCTGCCAGTGGTCGCGGCAATTCGGGTAATATTGCGACAACATTTTTGGGCGTATTTTTGGCCTGTGATGGTTCCGGGCTGGCGGCTCAGGCCAAAGGTGGCCGGGATGCCGCTTATGAAGCCATTGCCGACCCGCAAGCTGGTACCATGCTGAGCGTCTTTGACAGCCTCTGCCAACTTTTGGATGGGAAAGACGTGGGTGTTCTCGACTATCTGGAGATTCGGGCCAGCCTGGCAGAAACGGTTCTGGCGACTGTCTCACAACTAGAGGCCCTTGGGGCCGCCGGGGTAGTGGATTCCGGGGCTCTGGGCATGTTTATCTTTTTTGATGCCTTTTTATATAGTCTTACAGAATATTCCGAACCAGTCAGTTCATTGCATGAACTGTTCGGTGAAAAACTGGAAGTGAAGGTGGACTATAGCCCGGAGAAGATAAGCCAGCACTGTGTGGAGGCCCTGCTGAAGACAACGCTGGTAAGCCCGGAGCTTCGCAACAGCATTGCAGGGCTTGGCAGCAGTGCGGTGCTGCTTCCGGGAGAGGAGGGGCTGAAGCTACATCTCCACACGGCAGACCCCCAGGGATTACAAAGGTCTCTGGCATCGTTTGGGGATGTGTTGCAATGGTCGGATGAGAGCATGGATTCCCAGGCGAGCCTTGCCATGGAAAAACGATTTGCCGCTAACAGAGTCCGGATTATAAGTGATGCAGCGGGATCTATCACCTTGGAGCTTGCCCGCAGATACGGGATCATCCTCCTTGACAGTTATGTCCTTATGGATGGGGCGGCCATACCCGAGACGCTTCTCGCCAGTGAAAAACTCTATACAGCCATGACACAGGGGCGGCGGGTC
>CAYWMZ010000424.1:0-2820 GCA_964459485.1 uncultured Desulfocapsa sp.
GATCCCGATCCCGAGAGCGGGGTGGGGGAGATCTATGGCCGTGGGCCTAATATTATGCAGGGCTACTATGATGATCCCGATGCCACAGCAGAGGCCCTCACTGAAGATGGCTGGCTTATCACCGGTGATCTTGGTTCATTTGATAATGCAGGGAATCTCCATATCCGAGGGCGCTCCAAGAATGTTATCGTGATGGCCAATGGTGAGAATGTGTATCCGGAACCCATTGAGCATAAGATAAATGCCTTTTCCTGGGTGGTTGAGTCCCTGGTGGTTGAAAATAACGGCAAACTTGATGCCTGGGTCTATCCAGACTATGAGTATATAGATGAAATGACACAGGGCCAGTCCCGGGTTGAGCGGCGGGAGTATATCGATTTACTCTGTGCCGGGATGAAAAAAGATGTGAATGTCCAGGTGTCAACAGCCTCCCGTCTGGCCCGAATCGTTGAACGCCGTGAGCCCTTTATCAAGACAGCCACCCATAAAATTAAACGGTATCTTTATAGTAGTGAGCAGTAACTGAAAAAACAGTGCCCAGTCTATGGGGGCTGTCTGTTCTTTAAGCGTTTACCATCGTGACCGGTGATCTGTCTAAAAATCATCGGGAACACTATTCTTTCAAAGGAGAGGGAGAAAACAATGAAAAAGAAATTTTCCGTACTGGCCTTAAGTTCCATCTTGATTGCCGGAACTGCCATGGCCTCTGGCTTTCGTATTCCTGAGCAGTCCATTGATTCATTAGCCAAGGCCGGAGCTAATATTGCTTCAGCGTCCCACGCAGATGCATCGTATTTTAATCCGGCTAATATGTCCTGGTCCAAGGATACCTGGCAGTTTGAGGCGGATATGACCTATATCAATCTGTCTTCTGTTACCTATAAAGACAATCGCAGTGCCTTTATGAATGGAGATTCCAGGACCGAGCAGTTTCTGTTGCCCACCTTCTTCCTGGTATCGCCCGATTTTAACAACTTTCGCTTTGGTATCTCGGCCACTGCCCCCTATGGTCTCTCAAAACGCTGGGACCAGCCTTTCCCCAAGGCAACGGCAGAAGAGTACAGCCTCAGTGTCTATGAGTTCAACCCAACTGTTTCTTACGCCATGGGTGATATGTTCTCCCTGGCTGGTGGCGTGCGGATGATCTATAGCAAGGCCAATGTGTCCAACTATGCCGTGCAGTCCGATGGCTTGATGGTGACCCGTTCCATGAATGGAGACACCACTGAATGGGGTTACAACCTGGCAGCATCCCTGCGTCCCAATAAGGATGTGAACATCTCAGCTACCTACCGATCCAATGTGGATATGAACCTTGAAGGTGACGTGGTTATGGGTACCAACTATCCCTCCATGTATACTCAGGCTACCTACGGCTCTGTTGAAATCCCTGCGCCTGCCGTATTCTCCCTCTCAATGGCCTATACCTTCGGGGCGGCCACGGTGGATCTGACTTGGGATAGGACCTTCTGGTCAGAATATGACAGTATTGATTTTACCTACACTTCTCCTGTGGTTCACCCGGTACTGAATAGCGTCTTCACCCCTGCTGTTCCCAAAAACTGGGATGACAGTAATGCCTACCGGATCGGTCTCGATTATGTTCTCAACCCAACCTTTACCCTGATGGCCGGTTTTACCTACGATGAGACTCCGGTTCCCGAAGAAAATCTCGGTTTTGAGCTTCCTGACAGTAATGCCTACCTCTACTCTGTGGGCTTCCGCTATCGTGTTAGTGAGGCCATGGAGATTGGAGCGTCCTACCTCTTTGACTACAAAGAGAGCCGTACGGTCAGTAATGGCAGTGCCACCAGCGGGATTAACGGTGAGTTCAGTGACAGTGCTGCCCATCTCTTCAGTATGGGGCTGAGTTACGACTTCTAGCGTTTGATGTTGAAGTGATTTTCAGTGCCCCCTGCCAGCAGATGCTGGCAGGGGGTTTTTTGTTTTTTTTTATATCAGAAACAGGGTAGAGAAGAACTATGCGTATCTTTAAAACTGTCCTGGCTCTTTTGCTACTGTTGTGCCTGACCCTGGTGCTGCTTTCTTCTTTTTTTCTGGATCAGACCGCTCTGTTTCTCCTGCGGCAGGGTGGATTGGATGAGGTTCGGCTCCAGGGCCTGAGTATTGGATTTGATTCGCTGACAGTTTCTGATTTTTCGGCAAGCATTGTTCTGCCGGGTGGTGACCGGCTGAGCCTTGAGACAAGGGATGCGGATATTCAGTACGATATGAAGCAACTCCTGCAACAGGGGAAGCTGCGGACAGCCGACATTGCAGAACTGCGTCTCACTTTGAACAAAAAGAGAGTTGCTGATTCTGTTCCCATGCAACTTCCCAACACCATAGTGCTTCTCAAGGAAGAGTTGCGCCGTCGTCTGCCCCTTTCGGGTCTCCATATACAAAAAATGCGTCTTTTCGGTGATTTCCCCGAGGTATTGTTAAAAAAGGATCTGCAACTGGATGCTGCTGCTCGTTCTGGTGGGTTACAGGTTGCACTTCTGGCACAGCTCGGCCCAGCAGTTGCGGCTGAGCTGCGTATGAAAAGTCCCGATCCCGGTCACGCTACGGCCAGCATCAGACTACAGGCCGAAGATGGAAAAGCGGTACAGGGAGAGTTGCAACTTACTCCAGATGCAATATCGGGCAGGGTGGGTTTTAAGGTACAGGAGTTGCGGGATTTACTGACGGCTGCTGGTGTCGACCTCATCCCATCGGATATGGCCGCAAAGCTCTCTCTGTCTTTGAAGTTTCCCTTGGGAGCAGCGTCTGACAAGGCTGTTTCCATTAAAGTTGTGGCAACAGAGCTTGATTGTTTGG
>CAYWMZ010000425.1:0-2808 GCA_964459485.1 uncultured Desulfocapsa sp.
TTAAAACGAGCATGTTGCGCTCCGTGGTCAAAAATGTATAACAGCATAATATTTAAAAGATTAGTAAATGTTATGCTGTATAGTGTTGAATGTCAAATTTTTGGATAAAAATCTTTAATCCTTTAAGTCTATGGTAGGATTCAGGAGAAGTTCCTAAACTGTTCTTTGCTGTAGATTGTACTAAGTAATGCGCTAAAAATAATCGAGTATCGAAATTTTTGATACTTTGGAAGTGATGCTGAGGGCCGCCTGAAAAGCTGTCTCCTGTTTGACGATGTCATTAAAGGTTTCTATGGCATCCGCGTCCTGATAACGAGAGAGTATCTGTTTTAAATCGTTGCTAACATCTTCCTGGTGCATCATAGCAGCATCCACACGGGTGGCCCGGTTACCAAGTTGACTTCTTAACCTACGTTCCTGATTGGCGGCGGTTTCAAGATCGTCAATATTGGCCTGGAGTCCACCACCGGCAGCCAGCGGATCGTCTATATTTCCGGCGCGTAGCGCCTCTTCGGTACGGGTCAGTACACTGAAGATATCTATTCTACCGGGGTCAGAGGCATACACAGCGGGGGGGGATGGGCCACCTGCCTGCATGGCAGCGTTATTAATTCCTAAAAAAAGATCATTTCCAGTGAGGTTTGATTCAAGATTTTCACCTGGGGTGATTTCCAGTTCTGTGGGATTCGGTGTCCCCGTATAGAGATATGGCCAAGTAGTTGAATCGTTGGGATTGTATGGTGGGTTGAGATTTAGTGGGTCCACCGGTGGGTTGGGATTGTAGTTGGGATTGGGAATAAAAGGTTTGGTGTTTTCGGCGTAACCGGAAAAGATAAACTTGCCATCGACCCGGGCGTTGGCAGAGTCAAGAAGCTCCTGTTTCATATGAGAGACTTCATCGGCAAAGATAGCCCTATCTTGAGGAGACATAATACCATTAATGGAGTTAATGGTGAGCTCTTTGACACGTTGCAGAATATTTTCAACATGTTCCAGTTGGCCATCGGTGGCCTGCATGGTGTCAGAGGTCACCCCCATTGTTTCAAGATACCTGTCGGTACGCATGATCTGGGTGCGAGTAGTGAGTACCGGCCGGATAGAAGATGGGTCGTCGGACGGTTTGTTCAACTTTATTCCTGTTGCACCCTGGATGCGAAGATCTTCCAGCTTGGTTGAAATACGTCCAAGGTTGGACTGGAGCATACGGTATGTTGTTCCTTCCGTGGCTTTCATGGTGAACTCCTAAGGGAATCTATTATCGTTTAAGATTAATCAGTGAGCCCATCATCTCATCGATGGTTGAGAGGAACTTGGCGGAAGATTCGAATCCACGCTGGAATTGGATGAGGCTAATCATCTCTTCTTCAAGGGACACACCTGCAAGACCGTCACGAAGGTTCTGGAGCTGAACCATGGCATCTTCGGCACCACCAAGAGCGAGCTTATTCTGGTTAGATTCGATACCTATTTTTGCGGTGAGTTTACCATAAAAGGCCCCAAAGTTATCGACTCCGCCGATAAGGTAATCTTCTCCAATATTTGACATGATAAGGGCGTTACGGTTGTCCCCGGGGGCAACCGTGGCAGGCGGTACCGGGGCCGCAGCAGCTGCGATCTCGTTTGAGTCTGAAATGACAACTGACATATTACGGGCGGCATCTTTCCAAAGAGGATCACCGGCAACAGGCGGAGGCACGGGAGCTGAGAAAAAATCTCGTCCGCTAACAGAATCAAGTCCGGCTCCTGCTGCGTGGGCAGCGTTTACAGAGATGGTAACCTCGTAGGCCAGTCGATCAAGATCGTCCTGAACAGAAGGGATAAATTGATCACGGATATTAACAAGACCCTCAAACTCACCACCGAGGTTGTTTAATCCTATGGGGCGGGTGACACCACCGGCATGGAGGACGAGATCGACGTTGGAACCGTTATTGACTCCCTCTATCTGCATGGCCATATTACCCTGTACTAAAGGAAGGCCGCCAGGTAACTGTATGGCCATCATACCTTTGGAGTCCGGGTAGGATTGAACACCCAATGAAGATGAGAGATCCTTGACAAGCAAATCGCGGCGATCCCGGGCACTGTTTGCAGTTTGGCCCTGGATCTCTATGGTGAAAATACGTTCATTCAGTTCTGCTACTTCTGTGATTTTGGAGTTGACGCCGTCTATCTTGGAAATCAGGGAGTCGTTAATATTTTCCTTGACCCGGTTGAGATCATCTGTGGTGAGATTAAATTTTTCTGCTAGTAATTCACCACGCTGGATAACGATATCACGCTCAACGAGTCCTGATGGATTGGCAGAGAGTTCCTGCCAGGAGTCAAAGTAGCGATTGATCTCTGTGGAGATGTTTTCGTCGGTGATATTAAAGTTTCGTTCAAGTTCAGCAAGGGCGTTGGTTTGGCCATTTTGAAGGCCAAATTCGATGGATTTTTCTTGGAGCATATTGGTAACAAATACATCATGGTCACGACTTACATTAGAAACCACAACGCCCTGGCCCACAAAGAAGCCACCAAAGTTCATGGAGGGGTAGGGGGAGAGATCGGCGCTCTGCCTCGAATATCCTTCGGTATTGACATTGGAGATATTATTTCCAATGATTTCAATAGATTTTTGATTAACGGAAAGGGATGTTTTCCCTGCGTTGAGTGCTGTGAATAGTCCGCCCATGTTACACCTTTCCTGAGAGAAGTCGTCCGTTGACTTTGGCATTAACCATTCCAGCCTCTGCAGAATAGCCGGAGGTGACAGTTCGTTTGCCAAAAAATTCCATGGTTTCCCGTATCCAGCCCAAGGTGGCC
>CAYWMZ010000426.1:0-2807 GCA_964459485.1 uncultured Desulfocapsa sp.
AAAAATTGCCACAATGGTGATTGTTCGGGCAGCACATCATGCATGCCACGAATACATTGTATTTTATTTGCTTTTGCTTGCTTGCCCATAAATATTATTTTTAATGATCCGCTAAACCAATAATCTCAGCATTGGTACCCACATCAATAAAGAGGGTGAGCAGCTCGGTGCGATACATGCCAGATCCCATAACGCCAGCCACGATATCGCCCCCCACATAGCTTGATATGGCGGGGTAGAGCAGTGACACGCAATGCGTCGGCAGATTCAGGCCCAGATCCGGAGCCAGCATGGGCGGGAAAAAGGTGGAGACCGGAACATAGGGGGAGCGTCTGATATTGTCCGGTTCCAGGCGTAGCAGGAGGTGAGTCATGGTGGTGTTACCAGCGATGGTGATGGAGTTGATCTCCTCTCCACTGATGGGTTCCTGGCCACAGGATTCAGGCAGTTGGGCCTCCTTTAACATCCCCGCAATAAGGGTGTTGATGGAGTCTACCACCAGATCCTGCATAACTCGCAGTCCTTTTGGTTTTTCGGCATAGACGATCCGGGCAATAACATCTTCCCCGTAACTCATTTGGGGATTGTAGCAGGAGGCCTTGGCCATAACCTTGCCACTGTGGAGGTTGATCAGGACTCCGTAAATGGTGGTGGTTCCGATATCTACGGCCATGCCGAAGTTGCGGTGGGCCCACTCACCCGACTGGATGTTTAGGAGATGGCTCTTGGAGCGGTTGTTCACCGGGAGTTCCAGAGTCACCGTGACATGGAAGTCTTTTTCTCGAAGACTCCTCCTGATTTTGCGCATAACGGATAGATTTGCAACGATGCGGTGCTTGTTCTGCTGATCGGATAGGCCCTGGATCAGGCGGCCCACATCGGCCCGATTGTCGTGGGCGCTGGGAGGTAACAGGGTCAGGCTGAGTTTTTCCACCGGGGGATAGAAGATCCCCTCTTTTTTGAGATCGTCAATGTTAAAGACGTGCATCTGGGCGCGATGCCTGGGGGGGATTTCTGTGCTCAGCCCCCCTTTGCGGCGGCCCGATTCCTCCGGGATACGAATTGTGATCTCAGAACTTACACATTCAGCAGTACAGGCCTGTCGGTAGCCCCGCTGGTATTCTTCTTTAGAGAGTTTCTCACTACTTCCACCCTCAAGCTCTCCCTCTTCCAGGATAATACGACATTTGCCGCAGACCCCGGCCCCGCCACAGGAGGCGTTGATGTGGAGTCCCGCCTTGCGTGCCGCTTTAATAAGGGTGCTGCCCTTTTTGGCGCTTACCGTTTTGTTTGCCGGGAGAAAGGTGACCCTGCACTCTGTGTCATTGTTCGTTGTCATGAAAGTTCCATCACATCCATTGTTTTTAATTGGGCAGCGCTAAAGACGGGGCCGTCCACACACACCATTTTTCCATCGAGATGGCAGTGGCCGCATAGCCCCATGCCGCATTTCATGTGGCGTTCCAGGGTGGTGAAGATGGCCTCATCAGGGCAGTCAAGCTCTTTGAGATTTGCAATAACAAAGCGGATCATGGCCGGTGGGCCACAGATCAGGGCTCGGGTGTCACCGGTAATTGTGCAGTCTTGGAGCAGATCTGTGACCAGGCCCACATCCCCCTGCCACTCAGCATCTTTTTCATCCACTATAAGACGGATATCAATGCCCTGCTGCTTCCAGTCATTAAGGGCCGTCAGGAAGGCGATATCGGTGGGAGTCCTGCTGCCGTAAATCAGGGTGATACTCTTCACAGCGTCCTCTTCGAGGCTGGATTGAAAGAGGCAGGTGTCGATAACGCTTTTCAGGGGGGCAAGGCCTATTCCGCCCGCCACAAAGAGAAGATCCTTATTGGCAAAGGTTTCTAAGGGGAAGGGGGTGCCAAAGGGGCCACGAATTCCCACCTGATCCCCTTCGTGCATCTCATGGATGGCTGCGGTCAATTCTCCTGCCTTACGGATGGAGAGATCAATGAGGGGCAGCATGCTTGGGGCCGATGAAATGGAGATGGCCGCTTCACCGCAATGGGGCACAGAGAGCATCAGGAACTGGCCCGGCAGAAAGGTGAAGGGGACGCTCTTGTTGGTGCATTCCAGGCGAAAGGTGGCAATGGTGTCATTTTCGTTGGTTCGTTTGCGAATAGCTGCCTGTACGGGGAGAAATCCTAGGTTCATGGGGTCTCCTGTCTGGTGAAGAGCTGAATAAAGGTGGTGATATCGACTTCGCCAAAACAGATATCCACACAACGGCCGCAGCCGGTACAGGAGGCCTTGCCATGGGCTGCAAAATCATCTTTCAGCTTATGGAGGAATCTCCGCTTCAGGGCATGGCGTTTGCGATCCACCGGATTATGGCCCCCTGCCATCCGGGTAAAGCCACTTGAAGTACAGGCGTCCCAACTGCGAACCCTGATGCCGGTCTGTTTGTCCAGGGGCTTGTCGTCCACGGAAAAACAGGTGCAGGTGGGGCAGACATAGGCGCAGCCCCCGCAGTCGTAACAGCGACTGGAGAGCTGCTCCCAGATCTCTTCCGGCACAGGCTCCTTCTGGAGCTTTTCACAGGCGTGGCTGAGCTGGATGTTGCGGCTGAACTGGCCCCGGCTCTCCAGGAATAGCTGGTAGCGCAGCTTTTGATCCTCCTCCTCGACATCCCGGAAGAAGTAGCCCCATTTTCGCAGAAGATCCACACCCTTTCCCCGGCCCGCAGTGACAAAGTAGCGATCTCCCAGATCAATAAACTGGAGGTCGTAGCCATATTCCAGATAGGGGCCGCTGCCCGTCGCCTCGCAGAAGCAGTTGGGGAAGGAGGCGTT
>CAYWMZ010000427.1:0-2802 GCA_964459485.1 uncultured Desulfocapsa sp.
AAGTGTTTCTGCAACGTTAATTGATGTGACTCCTTATACCTTTGGTACCAGTGCCATTGGTGAAGTTGACGGTGAGTTTTCCCTGACCAAGTTTGTGCCGTTGATCAGGAAGAATACACCGATTCCGGTGACCAGGAGCGAGGTGTTCTATACCGCGGCAGACAACCAGCAGGCTGTTGAGATCAAGGTCTACCAGGGTGAGCATGAAAATGCTCTGGATAATATTGAAGTGGGAAGTTTTCGGGTGGAGGGGCTGCGTAAGGGGCCGGCCGGTCAGGAGATCATCGCTACCTTTTCCCTTGATACCAACGGCATCCTGCAGGTCAGTGCCATGGAAAAAAAGACCGGCCTGGAAAAAAAGATCACCATTGATAATGTTCTGTCCGGTTTCGCAGGCGATAAACTTGAGCGGGCAAGGGACCGGATCAGCCGTTTATTTGATGATGCTGGAGCGGTAAATGAGACGGTAGAGTCCACGAGCGAGTCCGGTCACGAGAATTCCGGGGATTCCGCCGATGTTATCAAGGCTCGGCAGCTTCTTGTCCGGGCCAGGGATATGCTGGATTCAGTGACAGACGATGATCGTGAAGATATGATCGACATGATTGAGGCCATTGAAACCGCTCTTGCCGGTTCTGACAGCAGTCTCCTCCAGTCGGCAGTGGATGAACTGGCTGATCTTCTCTTTTACCTTGAGAGTTGAATAATGGAACGTTGTCCGGTCTGTCGTGCCCGTTATCGTGATGAACCGGTCTGTCGTCGCTGTCGGACCGATCTCGTTTCTCTGCATCGTATTGCTGCCCGGGCCGAGCAACTGGCCTCGCTGGCTGTCCGGGAAATCGCTGCTGGTGACTACCGGCAGGCAGGTGCGCATATCCGCAAGGCGCGCTTTCTTCATGCAACACCGTTTATCAACCATCTTTCTGGCTTTCTCGAAAGCTGCCTCGGAGATCTGTAGGTCGTAACCCGCTGCTCTCTCGTTCTTTTTGTAAAATCGAATTCTATCTTTCTAAAATCATTCACTATCTGCTATAATCAGCCTAAGAGAGTGAATGCCAAGGTTCAATGGGGGAGGAATTTCGACCATGCAGGAAGAGAAGAAGACTGTTGAGGTCACGGTACTGTTGCCTGCATACAATGAAGAACAAAGTATCGGGGCAACCATTGCGGCTATAAGAAAGCTCCACCCTGATTTCGAGATCCTGGTAATCGATGACGGCTCCACGGACAATACGCTGCAGGTTGCCATGGAGGCCGGTGCCAATGTATGGCCGCATCCATACAACATCGGCAATGGCGCGGCTGTCAAGACCGGCCTGCGACTGGCGCAAGGGGAATGGATCGTTATGATGGATGCGGATGGTCAGCATGATCCGGAAGATATTGCCCGTCTGCTTGAGTATAAAGACCGGTTTGATATGGTGGTGGGAGCACGAAACAGGCAATCTGAAACTTCCATACACCGAGATCTTGCCAACTGGCTCTACAGCCGGCTGGCATCCTATGTCACAAAGTTCAAGGTAGAAGATCTGACCTCAGGCTTCAGGCTGGTTCGCAGTTCAACAGTACGCCAGTTCATTTATCTCCTGCCCAACACCTTCTCCTATCCCACCACCTTGACCATGGCCTACCTGCGCAGTGGCAGGAGTGTAAAATATGTTTCCATCCTGACCAGGATGCGGCAGGGAAAGAGCAAAATAAAACTCTTCAGGGATGGTGTTCGTTTTTTTCTGATTATTACCAAAATCTCCACATTGTTTGCACCACTGCGGATCTTTCTGCCGGTCAGCGCGCTCTTTTTTTTCACAGGAGTTGGATATTACCTCTATACCTTTTTAACCCAGGGCCGTTTCACCAATATGTCCGCGTTACTGTTTAATTCTGCGATTATTATTTTCATGATCGGCCTGGTGTCCGAGCAGATTTCCCAGATGCGATATGATCGGGTCAAATAGTGGCGATTTATGCAAGATCCTTTTTTTTGCGAAAAATGTAGGTCTGAAACAGGAAATTATGTCTTAATAGCAATATTGTTGTTAAGCGTTTCTGGTTATGCTGCTTGGGTTGTCCTTTGGGCTACCAGTTTTGGAATCGGGGTAAGCCCGGATTCAATTACCTATATAGACGCAGCACGTAATATTCTGGCAGAACATCGCATATTTGCCAATGGCCACCCTGTCACCCATTATCCTCCAGTTTATCCCATGGTACTGGCCTTATGGGGCACCATGCATGGAGATGTACTCTCAGCGGCCCCTTATCTGCACGCGTTTCTTTTTTCAGCCAATACCTTGCTGATCGGGTTGATCCTTTGTCTGGTCACCCTCGGATCCATCTTTGCTGTCTTGGCAGGAACCTTGTTGTTCGCGGTATCTCCAAATATGCTCTTTATACATTGTATGGCATGGTCAGAATCACTGTTTTTCTTTTTTATTCTTTTGGCATATTTTTTATTTGTTCAATATGTGTCTAAATATAAAAAGAGGTACCTTATTTCATCATCATTGATGTTGGGATTAGCCGCAACAACACGATATATAGGCGTATCCGCTCTTGTACCTTTAGTAGCATTCTCTTTATTTATCTCAAATAAAAAAATAACAGAACGATTTGTTGATGTTGCATTTATTATTTTTTTTGGATTTGGACCGCTATTAACATGGTTTATAAGAAATAGTCATATTGCCGGATCAGTGTCCAATAGATCGTTTGTTTGTCATGTAATTAATTTTGATCAAATTAATAAATATTTTCATACCTTGTTTTATTTATGGTTTCCTTTTCGTATAAAGGTAAATAGCT
>CAYWMZ010000428.1:0-2787 GCA_964459485.1 uncultured Desulfocapsa sp.
GGGCATAGAGATAGGCGTGTTCTGGAATGGACTGGTGAAAGGCAGTATCAAAAACGGCTACCTGAGGTATTTGGGAAACATGTTTCATGGTCACCCGAATTCCCATCAGATTGGCAGGATTGTGTAGGGGGGCCAAGGGGATTAGTTCTTCAATGGCTGAAATGACAGTGTCATCGATGAGTACTGGCTGGCGAAACGCCTCGCCGCCGTGTACAACGCGGTGTCCGACCCCTGTCAGTTCGCCTGTATCAACAAGTGTCCCGCTTTCACGTAACATCTCAGCCATAACCATGATAGCTTCACGATGATCTGCCACAGGCTGGTTTCGTTCAAGTTTCTTTTCTAGTCCGTAAGCATCAGAAAAAGAGAGTTGGGCAGTGCTTTGGGCGTCACCGATTTGCTCTATCAGTCCCACGGTCATAACAGAGAGGTCTGTCCCCACAAAGAGCTGAAATTTGAGTGAGGATGAGCCGGAATTAAGTACCAGTATTTTCATGGTTTCCTTATAGATCTATGATTTCATAGAGTAGTTGATATCAGGATGATCCGGAAAAGGTCCCACCGCCTTGATAAAACAGCTGCCATTAAGTCCGTAAGTTTCTACATAGTTTCGGGCACCCACGGCTGCTAGCTATAATAGTGCAACCGTAACTGCGCGAAGTATTTTTGCTTACTTGCTTGCTGGTTTCTTAGTCACACTATAACCGATAGCCTCGGTATAGGTGATTTTGACACGATCACCGACTTTAACCTTTTTTAAATTTTCTGGATTCCGAGGTGCCACTGTTTCCAGCGTGCCATCCTCTCTTTTAAGAGTCACCAATTCATTTTCCAGATCAATCGCATCAATGGTAACTACAATGCTTACCTCCTTTGCTGCCAGGGCGGCTGGTTTTTCTCCAGGCTCCGTTTCTGCAACAACAGCTTCGGCGTCCACTCCGGGTTGAGCTTCATCTGCTGCCAAGACCTGAATGGTAATTGCCATAATATATTTAACGGTCAGCAAGTCACCAACCTCAACGGCATCAAGTTTACCCGCGTCCTTTTTCAGGGTTAAAGTTTTGGTTTCACCCTGATCATTTTTTAGAGTCACTTTTCGTGCCTGCCGATCAATATTTGTTACGGTGGCTTCCATGGTGAACATGGCAATATCTTGAGTTGCTGGTTTTGCATTCTCTGTGGCTTTTTCCGCAGCCTGTACGGAAAAGCTCAACAATATACCCAGCACACTTGCCGCTAACATTTTTATTATTAGTTTCATTTACTTATATCTCCATCAATTTTCCCAGGTCGGGATTTTTTATAACAATTATAATTATACGATTTATCTTCAACTTTTTCCTGTTCTAGTCTTCTCCTTATACTTGGCTATGTCACCGTTAAATGTGGAATTACAAACACACTAGTGTCATTTTTGATAAAACTTAGTATTTCTGTATTCTGCATGAGAAGTTGGCTCAGTATTCCCCCTTTTAATAACTAAACACGGTGATTTTTTACATGCCATGTTCATAAATATCCTTTTTTTGAATCTCTATAATCTGAAGCCAATTTTTTTGCTAATAAAGATATCTTGGGGAGGAGAGAAGTGCAACTGGATAATGGTCGTGATTTGATCATCACAAAAAATCATTAAAACTCCACACAGACGAGCTTTCATCATTATTAATAAACATTAGTTGATTAATATTAGTCTTTAGTTTGTAAAAGTTACTTTTTGTGGGTATGGAGGTCTATCTTTTCGGTGGCTTTAACCAGTCCAGCTAAATTTTCGACCTCCATTTTTCGCATGATACGGGCCCGGTGTGTTTTTACCGTATTTTCACTCATTTTAAGGTCATAGGCGATCTGCTTATTCAACATGCCGTCAGCGACAAGAGCAAGAATTTCATGCTCACGCAAAGTCAGGGATTGAACGCGTTGTTTAATCTCTTTTATCTCGATCTGTTCCTGTCTTGACTGTATGTTTTGTTCGATGGCGTGATGAATAGTATCCAGGAGTTCCTGATCTTCAAAGGGCTTTTGTAAAAAGTCTACAGCGCCTGCCTTCATTGCTCTGACACTCATAGGTACAGTGCCATGTCCGGTGATGAAAATAATAGGTATGGAAAAGTCTCTTTTTTCTAACTCGTCCTGAAGATCAAGTCCGCTCATTCCTGGCATTCGGATATCCAATACCAGACAGCCGGGTTTATTCGGCAGGTCTGTATCCAGAAACGCTTGAGCAGATGGAAATGTCTCTACTTTAAGTCCCACTGATTTAACCAGTTGTTCCAGAGAGTCGCGGATGAGTTCATCATCATCAACAACAAATACAACAGCTTCGGTTAGTGTCATTTGTTAATCCCCTTATAGATCGGTACAGTAAAGGAAAATGTTGCTCCTTTATCAGGGTTCTGGGTGACCCAGAACTGACCGCCGTGATCTTCAATGATAGAGCGGCTGATGGACAGGCCGATTCCCATGCCTTCGGGCTTGGTAGTATAAAATGCATCAAACACAATATCCCCTTGTTTCTTATCAATACCGACACCGTTGTCTCGTACAGCAATTGTGACAGCATCTGGTTTTTCTTTCAATGCCAGCACCACTATCTCACCCGGGGTGTTGCCTTCATCTGCAATAGCATCAATAGCATTAATGATCAAATTAAAAAGAACCTGTTGCAGCTGAATACGGTCACCAAACACGGCTGGTAGTTTATCTACGAGTTCGAGGCTCAGTAAAATATTCTGCTCCCTGGCTTTACTGCGCATCAGTAGTATCACTTCTTCAATTATACTCTTA
>CAYWMZ010000429.1:0-2786 GCA_964459485.1 uncultured Desulfocapsa sp.
CCTATGTGCAGACCCATCTCTCTGAAAATCTGGATGAGATTCGTTGGGTGCAGGAGCTGTTTCCTGAACGGAAAAATTATCTCGATGTGTATCGTTACTATGGTCTCACAGGGTCCCGCTCCCTCTTTGGCCACTGTGTACATCTGGATTCGGCAGAGTGGCAGCATCTTCAGGACTCCGATTCGGTGATTACATTCTGCCCCAGTTCCAACCTCTTCCTGGGCAGCGGTCTCTTTGATCTGCAACGGGCAAAGGACAATAAAATTCGGGTGGGTATGGCCTCTGATGTGGGCGGCGGTACCTCGGTGAGTATGTTGCGCACTCTTGGCGAGGCCTATAAGGTGAGTCAGTTACAGGGCCAGAAACTCTCCCCCTGGGAGTGTCTCTATATGCTGACCCTCGGGGCCGCCAGAGCCCTCGACCTGGATCACTGTATTGGCAGTTTTGGCATGAATAAAGAGGCGGATTTCGTGGTTTTAGATCCCAGGGCCACCACTATCCAGGCCAGGCGATTGGAGCAATCAAAAGATATTGCCGAGCTACTGTTTAGCCTTGTTGTCCTTGGTGATGACAGAAGTGTTCTACACAGTTATGTGGATGGCAGACTGGTCTATACACGAGGAGAATTATGAGTAGTCCACCACGCTTGCAACTAAAAGGGATGACCAAGATTTACCCCGCAGTCATCGCCAATGATTCAATTGATATGTCCATTGCAGCGGGTGAAATTCATGCCGTGCTTGGCGAAAATGGTGCCGGAAAGTCCACCTTGATGAAGGCTATTTATGGGGTGGTGAAGCCGGATCGGGGCCAGATTTTCTGGGACGGGGAGCTGGTGGATATCCAGAATCCGGCCCACGCCAGACGTCTTGGTATCGGTATGGTTTTTCAGCATTTTTCTCTTTTTGAGACCCTCAGTGTAACCGAAAATATCGCCCTGGCTATGGACGATTACAAGAGTATGGAATCGCTGGCCATCCGCATTAAAGAGGTCTCTGAAGAGTATGGCCTGCCCCTGGACCCGGCTCGTCTGATACATTCCCTTCCGGTGGGGCTGCGGCAGCGGGTGGAGATTATCCGGTGCCTGTTGCAGAGTCCTAAGCTGCTGATTATGGATGAGCCTACCTCGGTGCTCACTCCCCAGGCGGTGCGTACCATGTTTGAGACCCTGCGACGGCTGGCGGCGGAAGGCTGCTCCATTCTCTATATTAGCCACAAGTTGGACGAGATAATGGAACTCTGTCATTCGGCCACCATTATTCGTGGTGGTAAGGTTACGGGTTCTGCCATTCCTGCACAGGAGAGTACCGCAAGCCTTGCCAGGATGATGATAGGCAAGGATCTTCCCGTCTGTTCCCGTGAAAAACCGGATCTTGACGGGCCGGAGTTTCTTGGGGTGCGGGGTCTGTCCAGGGCTGCTGAGGATCAGTTTGGAACGGATCTTGGCAATATCAGCTTCTCGGTGCATGGTGGCGAAATTGTAGGTATTGCCGGGATCTCCGGCAACGGCCAGCAGGAACTGTTGTACGCCCTCAGCGGGGAGCACCCTGTGGCGGATAATGAGGTGATCAGTATTTGCGGCACTGCGGTGGGACATCTCAAACCCGATCAGCGGCGTGATCTGGGAATGGGTTTTGTCCCCGAGGAACGTCTGGGCCGTGGTGCAGTACCCGGAATGTCCCTGTGCTATAACGCTATCCTCACCGCACATCGTCATGGAATGGTGGCGAATGGTCTACTGAAACTGAATAAGGCCGCTGCCTTTGCCCAAAAATGCATTACGGAGTTTGGGGTGAAATGCGGTTCAAAGGATGATGCCATCAACAGTCTCTCAGGTGGTAATATTCAAAAATATATTACCGGGCGAGAGATCCTTCAGGACCCCCGGCTACTAGTGGTTGCGCAACCCACCTGGGGGGTTGATGTGGGAGCGGCCAATATTATCCGTCAATCAATGATAGATCTGCGAAACCATGGATCTGCGGTGCTGGTGGTGTCTGAAGAACTGGATGAACTCTTTGAAATATGCGACAGGATACTGGTTATTGCCCAGGGGCGCATCTCCCCGTCACTACAGGTGGCGGCCACCAGCAAAGAAGAGGTGGGAATCTGGATGAGCGGAATGTTCCCCGGAGGCCCTGCGGAACCGGGCAGCGGAGCTGTTATACAGAGTGAGGAAAATCATGTTTATTAAAATAGAGGCCAGGCCGGAACCATCAAAACTCTGGAGGCTGCTCTCTCCCCTGATTGCGGCCCTGCTGATGCTTGTTAGCGGGCTTATTATTTTCAGTGTGCTTGGCAAGGACCCGCTTGTGGCATTTTATGCCTTCTTTGTGGAACCGGTGAATGATCTGTATGGAATTGGAGAGTTGCTGATTAAGGCATCTCCCCTGATGCTTATCGCCACCGGACTGGCTGTGGGCTTTCGGGCCTCTATCTGGAATATCGGGGCAGAAGGGCAGTTGGCACTGGGTGCCATTTTTGGTGGCTATGTGGCAATCCTCTTTAATGACAGCAGCGGCTTTTTTATTCTGCCCCTTATGGTGCTGGCGGGTGCCCTTGGCGGCCTGTTGTGGGCAGCAATTCCCGCCCTGCTGCGTACCGTCTTTAACGCCAATGAGATATTAGTTTCCCTTATGCTCAACTATGTGGCCCTACTGCTCCTGGCTCTGTTGGTGCATGGGCCGCTGCGAGATCCCGATGGTTACGTTTAGAAAACTATTTTGGTGAAGAGTTTGAACAGTTTTATGAGGAGTGTGAACAAAATGAAAAGATATCTTTTAAAA
>CAYWMZ010000430.1:0-2781 GCA_964459485.1 uncultured Desulfocapsa sp.
GTTTGTTTAAAGAATCCATCAAAAGAGCCTCCGCTCGCACCGACCCCTTTTATAACTGGAGCAATAGGGCATTGCTCGGTCACCGTTCTCTCATGTATCGTTTGCGGTGTAATTTTGATTATTCCTCCCTGTACCTTGCAGAAATGAAGCAATTTTCCTGATCTATCCAGATTGTTTTTTCGAAAACCAATTCTTGAAGTCCCCTTTATAAAAACCACTCTTGGTGTCTCGCTCACTAAACGTCATAGACGTTTCAGTAGAGCACTCTCTCTCGCAGCAATGTGACCGCGCCCACTTTACACTTGACATGCCGCCTGTTTCTTTTAATATGACCATGCCCATATAAAAAGGAGAAGGGAAATGAACCCGTTTAAAAAAATTTGTGAAAATACGTTTGAGAGGATTGCCCGATGGTCATTTAGGAATAAATGGTTGGCGGTCGGTCTGGTTATTGGTGTTTTTCTTGCTTTGATGTCCCAAATTCCACATCTAAGACTGGATACCAGCAATGAATCTTTTTTTCGACCCGACGATAAAGTACTTGTTGACTATAACAAATTCCGCAATCAATTCGGCAAGGATGAATTCATCGTCATTGGAATAAGCAGTCCTGATATCTTCAGCATAGAGTTTTTGAATAAACTCAAGAAACTGCATCAGGATTTGGAACAAACCGTGCCTTACCTGGATAAAATAACCAGCCTGATAAATGTACGAAATACCAGGGGGGAAAACGATGAGCTCATTGTCGGGGATTTTCTGGAAAAATGGCCCCAGGGATCAACCGATCTGGAAATCTTGAAACAACGAGCCCAGGAAAACAGCCTCTATACAAACTACATCCTCTCCGAAGATCATTCCATGACGGCCATTGTCATCAAACCTCTGCCATGCAACCCTGAAACGACTGGCATATTGATCGAAGAGGGAAGCTGCCAACCCATGAGTAATATCCAGAATCGTGAGATGGTAACTTCCATTACTGCGATTCTAAAAAAATATGATGCAGATGATTTCTCCATTTCCATTTCCGGCATGCCCGTTGTCATAGAATATCTCAATATTACCTTGGAAAAGGATCTTGGAACTATCGTTCCTGCCACCTTCCTCATGGTCATGGTCTTTCTGGGATTCCTGTTTCGCAGGATCTCAGGCGTTTTCTACCCCATTATCATCTATACCCTTTCTCTTCTGTCGGCAATCGGGATCATGGCAGCTATGGATATTCCCATGACCAGTATTACAACGGTGTTACCTTCTTTTCTGCTAGTGATCAGCATCAGTGATGCAGTACATATCCTTGCTCTGTTTTATCCGGAATACCAAAAAACCGGCTGTAGAGAAGATGCTATTGTATTAGCAATGAAGCGTGCAGGTTTACCTGTACTTATGACCTCGCTTACGACAGCAGGAGGCTTTTTGTCCTTTATGGCTGCAAAGGTGGCTCCAATTGCAGATCTAGGTATTGTCACTCCAGTGGCAGTCTTCCTTGCACTCGTTTATACCGTGCTGCTCATTCCTGCCCTTCTGTCAATTTTCCCTGTGAAGAAGAAAGTGATTCAGTCCACCAGACTGAAGAAGCTTGATTCCTGTTTTGACCGCCTTGCCGAATTCACCTGTCGGCGTCAAGGTTTTATAATAACTTTGTTTGTTGGTCTCCTGGTATTGGCAGCAATAGGAGCGAGTCAGTTGCGCTTTGAACATAATGCCCTGAAGTGGTTTCCTGAGGATTCTCTGGTCAGACAAGATACCGAACTGATTGATCAGAAAATGCGCGGAACAGTGTCCTTTGATGTGGTTATAGATACCGGGAAAGCTGACGGCTTGTATAATCCTGAATTTATAGAAGCACTGGAACAGACAGTACGGAAATTTTCAAACTATTCCAGGGATAATCTCTTTGTCGGTAAAGTATTGTCTCTGATTACTGTACTCAAAGAGACAAACCGTGCTTTACACGAAAATAGCCCGGATATGTATCGTGTACCTAAAAACAGAGAACTTATCGCCCAGGAGTTGTTTCTTTTCCAACTGAGTGGTTCTGATGATCTCAATGAACTGGTTGACCAACAGTTCAGCAAAACCAGATTTACCATGCATGTCCCTTACAGGGACACATCAAAATATAAGGATTTTGTTGCTGACATTAAAACCGAATTGACTAAACGTTTCCCCGACTGCACAGTTACGATAACAGGGCTAAACAGTCTTTTTGTGGAAATTTTAAATAATGTTATGACCACCATGTCCAGAAGTTATACCATAGCACTACTTCTGATTTCCCTGTTAATGATATTAATGTTAGGAAAATTTCGTATGGGGCTGCTCAGCATGGTGCCAAACCTGCTGCCTATTATTGTGGTCATAGGCCTTATGGGATGGTTGAAAATTCCGCTGGATCTTGGCACCGTCCTCATTGGCAGTATTACAATCGGACTGGTGGTTGATGATACCATTCATTTTTTCTATCACTTCGGAAAACATTTTGATCAACTTGGTGATCCTGTTCTGGCAACTGCAAAGACCCTGAAAACAGTTGGCCGGGCAATGATGGTAACCTCTTTTGTCCTTGCCGGAGGCTTTCTCTGCAATATGTTGTCTGTATTAACAGTAAACAAGAACATGGGAATTCTTATTGCCTCTACGATATTAGTGGCTCTGGTTACAGATTTTTTACTGGCTCCGGCTATTCTGTCCCTTGTCTACACAAAGAAAAAAAGTGACTATTCACCCCATCAGCAAGACATAAAGAAACAAGAAAAACCTTGAAATGTTTTAAAT
>CAYWMZ010000431.1:0-2771 GCA_964459485.1 uncultured Desulfocapsa sp.
CCTTTGTTGTGGCGGGAGCCGGAGTCCCCGCGAAGCAGCTCAGTTCCATCTTTTTTCTTTTCAGGATGGAGAATAACGCCAATCTTACCCTTTGCTTCCAAAGAGCGCGGAGGGCAGAGAAAGAACCAGTCCGCCTGGAGGCCTGGGTTATGTGGGGCGTTCCTGCCATAGATATTTATAACCGATGTCTGCTTGACGGGGATGCGGCGTAAGACCCGGGGAGGAATACCGGAGTCTTTTCTGCTGTGTTGAGAGCCGGTGATGACAAGCATGGTTGTTTTGGGGTTGTTTGCAAGGATATCTGCGATATTGGCAGCCATTGACTCGTCCCATAGGGCCTGAGACTGGATAAATCCGGAGATTTTCTTCTCTTTTCCCTGTGGTGCCTGGACGTGGAATCCGTAGACCTCCTGGAGGCGTTCCTTATATCCCTCAACCAGGAGATCTCTCTCTGGGGCAATACTTTTCCTCTGTTCAGGAGTGAGACCGTCGGTGTTCCCTGCGGCAAAGACACTGCTGACAATCTTACGCTCGATATTGATCCCGTAAACCGGAATAGTGTTCTCACGCAAAAAATTGAAAATCGGTCGGAACAGTCTCCAGTCATAACGCCATACTTTGAACCAGTGCGAAGCCCTGAGAAATTCGGCCTCGGTCATACTGCTCTTTTTGTCCAGGACATACTCATCAAGGGCATCTTGACTGCTGCCCGGGAACATCTCCATGGCAACGGCCAGCTTTACGCCTCTGTTGTGAAGGGCCTGGATGATACGCAGTTGCAGGAGGTGATCTGGCAGGGAATCGTGGGTTTCACCCAGGTAAATAACCCGGTTTTTGGCAAGCTCTGAAACGATCTCATCAAAACTTTTGGTGGCACTGCTCGGTTCTCCCTGGGGAAGTTGTTCCAGGGTGTAGGATATGCCGCTGCTACTACTTCTGAGCTCTTTGGATTCTATCCTGCCCGCCTTGAAGGAGAGGTCGGAATATTTGCTATAATGGCGCAGTTTGGGGAGCGCGGTCTGGCTCTCTTTGGCGGCACTGCTGCTTACAAAGACCACGACATCATTCCCGTTTAAGGGATTGTTCCTCACCTGGAGCTGGAATCCTGTGCCAACAGGAGACGGCGTACCATGGAGGGATGCGAAGGCCTTGCCCCCGGTACCCAGAAAGAGGACACTGTTTTCTGCAAGCTGTTGATTAGTCACTTCATCATCGTGAGTAACGGGCCAGCCCATCTCTTTGATCCAATGGAGCACGGGGGCTAGGGCCGGATCTTCTTCTGTGGTGATGATCACCAGCTTCTTTTCTGCCCCAAGAAATCTGGACCAAACGGGTGGCAATTCAGCCGGACTGAGCCTGCGAAAGAGCATAGAGTCCGGATCTATTGTGACCGAGAGCGGTAGTTGAGGTAGAGAAATGCTGATCTTGGTCTTGGCTTCTGTTATATCCTCCCAGTACTCTTTGCTTCCATTCATGTCTGTTATCCGAATGGGAACCTTGAGACTGTAAGGCTGCGTATTGTTTTGAACCATGGTGAAGCTGAGGGTGGTACCGTCCTGTGTGGTTTTGGTGTGGATATTTTGTAGCCTGAGATCGGGGCTGTCTGTGCGATTTAGTTGCTGATCAAAGAACTGGTGTAGATCTTTTTTAGACACCTCTTCAAAGACCTTTTGGATATCCTGCCAGGATGCTGGCTTTCCCTGGTATGTGCTGGCAAAGTTTCTGATCCCTTGAGTGAAATGTTCAGGCCCTAAAAGGGTGCGAAGCTGGTGGAAAAGCATGGCCGAGCGGCCATAGCCCACACTGCGTTTGGCCTGGGCCATGGCTTGCCTGTGACTGGCTGAGACAAAGTTTTTCAGGGCCGTTGCGGTCTTGGGATGGACATAACTCTGATAAGTGACCAGTGCCGCCTTGCGATGTGCAGCCCCCTGGCCACGATCTACAGCGTAACTGAAATCTGCCAGATAGCTGGTGAGCCCTTCACACCAGTTACCGGAATTATCTGCAACCTCAATGGAGTTGCCAAACCAGGAGTGGACTATTTCGTGTCCAAGGGATGTCTCTTTAATAAAGGGGAGGCGCAACACCATCTGTCCAAGAAGGGTGAAGGTTGGCATTCCAAAGCCACTGGGGAGACGGTCGGCCACCACTGCAAAATGGGAGTAGGGAAAGGGGCCTATCTCCTGCTCATACCTGATAAGATAGGCCTTTGCCGCATCCAGGTATCCCTGGCTGAGATCCTGGTCTTCTTTAAAAAACCAGGTGGAGAGGCTGAGCCCCTCCCGGATCTGTACGCTCTGTATCTCATAAGGGGCGGCTGCCAGGTGTATGGCACGAACTGCTTGGGAAAAGCTGGTCTGGAGCAGCCCGTTTTTTGTTTCGGGCAGAGTGTCTGATTCGCTGATACCCTTGAACCCCGGGGGCAGCTCTGCCCGTAGCGAGAAGAGCATGGGCTCTGTTGGCAGGGGATGCCAGTTGGAGTTCAGCACAATGGCATCGGGGCTGATTCGGTTGTCGCCGTGACTGTCAGAGACCGTCATAGAGTAGTTGATACTGAGTGTCAGCCGCTTGCTGCTGGGGTAGAGGGATATTACGTCCCCTTGGGGCAGGGGCATGGGAAATTCCTCTCCCCCCTCCTCCTGAAGAAGGATTTTTTTGAGGGTGAGTCCATTGCTGAAAAACTGCCAGCCTTTTCCGGCCGGGATCTGGATGATGGCCTTGCCGTTGAGCTGCTGCAGATCCTGAGAGAAGCTGATATCCAGTTGATAGCG
>CAYWMZ010000432.1:0-2745 GCA_964459485.1 uncultured Desulfocapsa sp.
GGTGCTGCGCTTTGGTCAGTACAACCGTACAGACCAGCCAGGACTCCATTTTAAACTCCCTTACATCGACAGCCTCTACAAGGTGGATGTGGAAGAGATTCGTAAGGAAGAGTTTGGTTTTCGGAGCCGTTATCCAGGTCAGAAAAGCAGCTTTGATCGCCGCGGCTACAATATGGAATCACTGATGCTCACCGCCGATAAGAATGTTATCAACGTGGCCTGGATTGTCCAGTATCGAGTCTCTGATCCCCAGAATTATCTTTTTCAGATCAAGGATGTGCGGCAGGCCGTACGCGATCTCTCCGAGAGTGTCACCAGGAGAATTGTTGGAAATATGGATTTTGATTACGTCCTCTCCAACCGTGATCTTCTGGCCGCTGATGTCAAGCGGGAGCTCCAGAAAGAACTCAAAAATCTCCACGCTGGTATCTCCATTGGTACCGTACAGTTTCAGGATATCAACCCGCCGGATCAGGTAAAACCCGCCTTTAATGAAGTTAACGAAGCCGATCAGGATATGAAACGGCTGGTCAACGAGGCTGAAGAGATCTACAACCAGAAGATCCCCAAGGCACGCGGTAATGCCAAGCAGATCGTTGAGGAGGCCCACGGCTATGCTGTTGCCAGAATCAATAATGCCAAGGGTGAATCTCAGCGTTTTCTCTCCATCCTTACCGAATACAAAAATGCCCCTGAGGTCACCAGAAGACGTATGTACCTGGAAGCCATGCAGAAGGTTCTTCCCAAGGTAAACTCGGTGTACGTTATGGACAAGGATCAGCAGACCCCACTGCCCCTAATCAATCTTAGTCGGGGAGGCAGCTCTGCTGTACCTCTGCCGCCAGCTAAACAGTGAGGAACCAGTTATGAAACAGATCGCACAATTTTTCCTTATGGGACTGGTACTGCTATGTATCATGGTGGCCTTTGACGGATTTTATATCTTGAAAGAGGGCCAGCAGGCCATGATCACCCAGTTTGGTGCTCCAGTGGGCAAGCCCGTGACCAAGGCCGGCTTTAAGCTTAAGCTGCCCTTTGTCCAGGATGTTAACTACTTCGACAAGAGGATTCAGATCTGGGATGGTGATCCCAACCAGATCCCCACCAATGACAAGACCTATGTCTACCTCGATGTCTCTGCCAGATGGCGTATCACCGATGCCCTGCAATATATGCAGGCGGTGAAGACCGAATCCCGTGCCCAATCACTACTGGATGACATCATCGATGGTACTGTCCGTGATATGGTCAACAAGAATGATCTGATAGAGATCATTCGCAGCTCGGACTGGTCTCTCGCCACCATGACCAACCCCAGAAACAACGACTCTCCACCCGTGCATGGCAGGGATGGTATCAGCAACCAGATTCTGGAGGCAGCCGCCAAAGTGACTCCCCAGTATGGCATTGAGTTGCTGGACGTGATGTTTAAACGGGTTAACTATATAGAATCGGTTCGCCTTAAGGTCTACGACCGCATGATCTCAGAGAGAAAGCGAATTGCTGCAGAGCGTCGCTCCACAGGTGAAGGAAAGAAGGCCGAAATTCTCGGTAAGGTTGACCGGGAGCTTAAGGTGATAACCTCTGAGGCCAACCGTAAGGCATCCGAAATCAAGGGTGAGGCCGATGGAACAGCAACCAAGATCTATGGTGATATCTATGGCCAGGATCCTGAGTTCTTCTCATTCTACAAGACGCTTGAGAGTTACTCCACTGTCATTGGGCAGAACACATCACTGATCCTGTCAGCCGATTCTGATCTTTTTCACTATTTGCAGAAGGCGAAGGGGAAGTAGTTCCTTTTTCACTGCATAGTGTAAACACAAGGAGTGAACCAGCTATCTGGTTCGCTCCTTTTTTTTTCATTTTTTTAATCATTTTCCCCCCAAGCCTTTGATTTCTAAAATTTTTGTTATATAACCCAAGTACTGACCCACTACAATTACACTAACTGAAACAGTACTCATTTCCAACAGGAGCCCAGCTTGGCCAGATATCTGCCAGCTGCAAAAACCACCATCATCCAGGAGAACTTTGATGAAAATGTCCTGTCCCCATTGTGGGGTGAGCGGTAACGTAAAAGAAGAGTTTATCGGAAGAACCCTGAAATGTCCGAAATGCGGTGAATCTATTACCGTAACAGCAGAAACCGAACAGCCCCCCCCTCCTGTAATCAAGGAGACATTCCCCTGTTCCAGTTGTGGCAACGCCTTTGCTGAAGATGAGCTTATCAACTTTGAAGGAGAGCTCATCTGTGCTGCCTGCAAACCCGCATTCTTTCAGAAGATTAAGGAAGGGGCCACGGAAAGGGAGTCCGAAGGAGTTGAGGCTGGTATTGCCGGTCATTTCAGCCTTCAGATTGGTGAGGTGATATCGGAGGCCTGGTCACGGGTTCATGGCACTAAAGGGGCAGCCTTTGGGGCCATCGCCCTTATGTATATCATCTCCTTTATTATAGTTGGTGCCGGGGGCGCTTTAGTTGGAGTACTTGGGATAGATGAAAGTAATATGGGGCTCTTTATTACGGCCCAGATTCTCGTACAGCTGGCTTACATAATATCCCTGTGGATTTTCAGTGCCGGAGTGGTGATGATAGGGGTACGTCGGGCCGCCGACCAGCCTTTTGGTTTTTCCATGCTCTTTGACGGATTTTCCAAGGCCGGAACCGTTATTGTAACTATGCTCCTCCAGACCGTTCTTATTACCCTGGGATTTGCCCTGCTGATCATACCGGGTATCTATCTA
>CAYWMZ010000433.1:0-2741 GCA_964459485.1 uncultured Desulfocapsa sp.
AGGCCTCTGTTGCGGCCTGACGGCTATTTCCGCATACTCCATCCATGACGGATAAGTTCCTGTTCCTGCTCTATTCCCAGAGGAGGAGTAGCCATTAGATCAGAAAAAATAGTTGCCGCAAACTCATCTTCTGCCGCCGGAGTGTAACTGTTTTTCGTTGCTGCAGAAGGAGATTGCTCAGATGATTCAGGTAGAACAGAGACTCTGGTCAACCACTGTTCCTCCGCCATTCTGCAAGCTATTCCATACGACAAGGGCTTGTCCCCGCTGTTCTGACGGGACACCTCGTATTGTCTGCAATAGCGTCCCTGCCTGTCCTTGAACGTGGCCACAGGAGTGATTTGGATTTTTTGCCCGCCAAGAGCAAAACTCTCTCCACTGGGTGTGATTTCAAGTCCCCTGCTGAATTCCCTGCCTTGCATTATCGGTGTATAAGTGGCCAGCTTCGGCCGTGACAGACCGGCCACAAACCAGCCTGCTCCGATCCCAACCATAAAGATCATGGCAATGGCCAGGGCATGGACCGGCTGCCAGGCCTGAATTTGAAACCAGGATGCAATGCGGTTCAAAATGGCTGGCCGGGCATCGGCTTCATCCTTATAGTTTATTATTCCCTCAATAAGATGTTGGGGTACCTCCTCGTGAGCCGGGGTGTCGTAGACCTCCTGAAGAAGTATCGTGCTTTTCCTTAGTAATTCTACTCGTTCTTGTGCGTCGGTGTTTGCGGATAGGGCTTCACGAATTTCTTTGCTTTCATCTTCGGTTAGTTTCCCATCAACGTAGGCCATCAATTTTTCATCGCTCAGGTCAACCATGGTTCTCACCAGATTCTCTGTCCGTACGCATCGTTTCTTTCCCGTAAACCAGTTTTGTTAGCTTGATACGGGCACGGGCCAGACGGCTCATGACAGTGCCAACAGGTATATCGAGGGTTTCGGCGGCTTCTTTGTATGACATGCCGTCTACGCAGACAAGGGCTAAAATTGTCCGATCATTCTCCGAAAGCTGCCCCATGGCACGGTGGACATTGTCAAGCAGTATTTTAGCTTCAACCATTTTAGAATCATCATGGGCGGTCACCCCCTTGCCGTCATATTTTTCGTTAAAACTCAAATGAGGATTACGGAACCTTGCGGAGCGTGTGGCATCAATTCTCAGAGTATGGATGATTCTGAACATCCAACTGTCCAGGCGGGTACCGACCGTGAACTGTTTGCGACGGGACAGGGCACGTTCACAGGCTGCCTGAACAAGATCGTCCGCGTCAAATTGATTAGATGTAAGGGTGTAGGCAAATCTTCGCAATCGGGGCAACAGGTCAATCAGTTGTTGTCGAAAAGGATCTGTTTCGTTGGTATTGAGCGTTATTAAGATAACGAGTTTGGAATATGTCAGCATGATCTCATCGGCATCCAATCAATGCAGGTTACTGAAAACGGGCCAGCCCCCAACCGTATATCGCATCCTTTCCAGGAATCCCAAGATCAAGAGCTCTTTTCCTGCACTCGGAATATAAGGTTTTTGGACTTTGTTGCGGTCCTTGATGAAGTCGCAGTGCTGCCAGCGCGGAAAAATAAGCCGAGGCAAAAGAGGTTCCGCTCCGGAATCTTCCCCGGCCGCCAGGAGCAGGGCTCCAGATAGCCACCCCAGGCGCCGAGAAGTCGATATAACGGCCCTGGTTGGCCCTTGAGTAGTGGCGTTTGAACCGATCGACAGCGGTAACCGCGATAACCCCCTTAAAAGCTGCCGGGTACGCCGGCAATGCCTTGGGACCATCATTGCCGGCTGCCGCGACAATCACTTTTTGATGATGTAGAACCCGTGCCACTGATTTTGCAAGCAATCTGTTGCGTGGGCCGCTCAGGCTCATGTTAATAACAGAAACCTTTTTGGACACCAGCCAGTCGAGAGCTCTTGAGATGGCAATAGCCGAAGCCCGTGTCCGGCCTGCTTTGTCGGAAAAAAAGGTTGCTGCCGCATACAATGTCGCTTCCGGCAGCAAACCGGGAAAATGGCTGTCCTCCTTGCCGATCAGCAGGGAGGCAATGGCAGTACCGTGCTTCTTGTCTGCCGTCTTGGGTTTCATGACAAAAGATTTTATAATCATATGCCGGTCGGCGAGATGGGGTTCGGCACGGTCCACAGCGGTATCAATCATGCCTATTACCATTCCCTGTCCCTTGGATACGTTATCCGGCCAGTTCATCAGGTTGCGTGGATAACAGCGGATGTCGGCACATTTTTTTTTGCTTCCTGTCTGTTTGTGGGAGGAATTATGTCCAGAAGTTGTCCTGCTTTCGCCTTTCAGTAACTTTTGCACTGCTTTTCGTGCCTTATGTATTATCTTCTTTGCATAACAAGTTATACCTGTACATGCATTTTCATTACCGGCCAGTTTATAAAAATGGTTGAGGTCATAGCTGGCTGTGCTCTTACTTTGGAGTAAGGCTCGCAGGATTTTCTCGGTGTTTCTTTCTGAATTTATCCGAAACCGGGTGATTTCCAGGTTCAGATTTGCAAGATATATTTTTCTGCCAATATGCAGGCCAAGACGCCTTGCTGTCTTGAGACCAATTGCATCAAGATCCACGGCTAGAATAATACCGGGCTCATAGTCGTCGGCTCCAAAGCCGGCAGTTGAAATTACATGCCTGGATCTGGCATGTCCGGTTCTTTTGCCTCCACCTCCATCATCGTCGTCATCGTCATCGTCATCATCATCGTCATCATCATCATCGTCG
>CAYWMZ010000434.1:0-2734 GCA_964459485.1 uncultured Desulfocapsa sp.
GTCTTGAGCTGTTTAACACCGAGGGATACACGGTCGTGCTCTTTGTCATATTTGAGAACCTTGACTTCCAGCTCCTGGCCAACTTTGTAAAGCTTGGCAGGGTGGGAAACGCGTCCCCAGGAGAGATCGGTAATATGACAGAGACCGTCCATACCGCCCATGTCGATAAAGAGACCGTAATCGGTGATATTGGTGATGGCTCCCTTGATGATCTGTCCCTCTTCCAGGACAGAGCGCATCTTCTCGCGAAGCTTGGCACGGGCTTCCTCAAGGATGGCACGGCGGGAGATAACCACGTTGTTACGTTTACGGTTAAATTTAAGAATTTTAAAGTCAAAGGATTCACCGATGAGGGCATCGAGATCCTTGACGGGACGCAGATCGATCTGGGAGTATGGGAGGAAGGCGGGAACGCCGATGTTGACGGACATGCCGCCCTTTACACGATTCTCGACCTTTCCTTCGATGGTACCGTCTTCTTCCTGAATCTTGGCAATATCTTCCCATACTTTGATAGCTATGGCCTTGTCCCGTGACAGCAGGAGACCGCCTTCGTCTTTGCGGCGTTCTACAAATACTTCAAATGTGTCGCCCACATTAAATTCTATGCCTTCGTCCAGCTGGAATTCGGATTTGGCAATGTAGCTCTCAGCCTTATCTCCGACATCTACAAGGACGTAATCGTCCACGGTGCCAATAATGGTACCGATGGCAACGTCACCGACGTTTACCACTGTATTGTTTTCTTCCATCTCGAAGAGTTCGGCAAAGCTCATCTCTTCTTCGTTGTCTGCGCTTGTTTGGTTAAGTTCCTCTGTCATGGGTTTCTACTCTTTTATGGCCTTGTCTAAACGGCCAGGTGTTAAGGTTTCTGGTTTGCCGATGCTGGCACCGACTCTAAATGAATAAAGGCCGCAGTATGGAAACCGCAACCTCCTCTTCAACGAAACATTACTTTATAGCAAAGCTCAAATGGAAAGACAAGAACTTCCTGAGTCACGGCCCAAAAAAAACAGCAGCCGTTTTGGATGGAGGAAAGCGGAGTTAGGGAAGGTGGCCCGCCTTTGAAAGCGGGCCTGGGTTGCAGGCATTTAGCAGCTCGATTTCTAGCCGATCAGAGTCTTTATTATATCTTTCTTGCCAATAATCCCCGTAAGTTTTCCATTGTCAAGCACAGGGAGTGTATGGATATTTTCCTCAGCCATAATGGTTGCGATCTCATCGATACCCGTGTCGGGGGGAATGGTTTTTGGGGAGCCGCTACAGATTTCAGCCACTGTGGTTGCCGCAATTTTTTTCATCTCCGCCTCCATTTTATCCGGGTTTTCCAGATAAAATACCGAGTCGAGGATGGTGATAACAGTGGGGATATGGAGCTTTTTGGACTGGTCAATGAGGTCACTTTCGGTGACCACGGCAACAACCCGATCATCTTCGTCCAGCACCGGGACCCCGCTGATATTGTGTGTGGTGAGGAGACTTGCCAGTTCGGCAACAGGTGTCTCTTTGCGAACGGATAAAATTTCCCTGGTCATGATATCTTTTGCTGTGAGCATGGGTGCTCTCCGGTATGTGAAGATTCGTGTGTGGGATCCCTTGTGAGTTACTATCCCGATACAGGAATTATATCACCTTTAGTCGCTATTTGCAGACACTTTCTGGGCCAAAATATCGTGGTGGCAAATTTCCTGCATCCTCGCTATTCTGGAAGGACGTAATCTTCTCCTGCAAACTGAACATTTTCGGGCACCGGGTTCATGGGAGCTACTGCATGGACTCCACCACACTGCGGGCATTTAGCAAGGTAGGTCTCCATGGTGAAGGGTACGTTGCAGCCCTGACAGAAAACCTCAATGGGGCCCCGGGCATTTGGTGAATCCCGGACGGTTCCGCCATGGGCGTTGTATACAAATTCAACAAGTTCTTTTCCCTTTCCAAAAGGGCCATCGCTCTCTGTACCGCATCCGCATCCTGACATAATAATTCTCCTGTAATAGTAGCTGGAGTGGCTAACGGGACGATCCCGAATTGTATCCACTAGGTTACTTTGAGGAGAGTGTATTCGTTTTACGGGGAAGTGAAAATGACACAGGTCAATTTTTATTCTTTTGTTGACGGCTTTAGAGCTGTCAGCCATCCCCAGGGTTCCATGGGAATGGGGATGGCTTTTTGAAGGGCTATATTTTCTGCCACTTAATCCGATAGAAAACCACATAGAGAACGGGAACCAGGATAAGGGTCAGGCCCGTTGCAAAACTAAGCCCTCCCATAACGGTGACTGCAAGGCCCTTAAAAAAGGGATCAACCACCAGGGGCATCATACCCAGTACTGTGGTGATGGCAGCCATGCATACAGGCCGGACACGACTCACAGAGGCATCGATAACCGCCACAAAGGGTTCTTTCCCCTCGGCCAGTTCAATGTTGATCTGGTCAATGAGCACAATTGCATTTTTAATCATCATGCCGGTCAGGCTGAGCATTCCCAAGAGAGCCATAAAGCCGAAAGGGGCACCCGAACCAAGCAGACCAATGGTTACTCCTATGAGGGCAAAGGGAACAGTGAGCAGGATGATAGTGGGTTGCCTGAGATTGTTGAAGAGCATGATAATGATCAAAATCATGGCAAGGGTTGGCGCCGCCATATTGGATTTAATTCCATTTTGGGCATTAGCTGAATTTTCTTTTTCGGCCCCCCACGCAAGCTCATACCCAAGGGGCAGTTCAATTGCGT
>CAYWMZ010000435.1:0-2730 GCA_964459485.1 uncultured Desulfocapsa sp.
AGAACAGGCTATAAATAATTCACACTGTTTGATATTGGCCTGTTGCAGGGCATCGATATCGGCCCCTCCGCCCTCCACAAAACTGAGATCGAGGTTGTTGAATTTATCGGGTACTCGTTTGAGGTCATCGATCAGGGTGATACTATGCTCCTGATAGAGGCGTTGTGCCAACATATAGCCAAGCTCTGTGGCACCATATAGGAGTATATTCATGGGAATTACCTGTTGCTCTCTTTGTCCTTGGAGGTTTTTGGTTCGCCTAGTTCATATTTCTTTATTTTTCGCCATAAGGTGGTGCGGGGAATACCTAAGATGGCCACCGCAGCCTTGATATTATGTCCAGTTTTGGCGAGAACCTTTGCCAGATACTGCTTTTCCATCTGCTCCATGGGGATCAATTCCTCGGAGTAGCCATCCCAGCAGTGAACCTCACGCAGGCGGGCGGGGAGGTCTTCGGGTATCAGCCGTGTTGCATCGGTGAGGGCTGCTGCATGCTGAATAATGTTTTCCAGTTCACGGACGTTTCCGGGGAAAGCGTAATTCGTTAGCAGCTCCAGGGCTGGAGGGGTAATGCCTTTGATATCACGGGAGAAGGCCTTGTTGGCCCGGTTGATAAAGTGATGGATGAGCAGGGGAATATCATCACGGCGTTCACTGAGCCTTGGCAGACGAATGGTTACAACGTTGAGACGGTAATAGAGGTCTTCACGAAAACTTCCCTCTGCCACTCTCTGCTTGAGGTTACGGTTGGTTGCGGCAATGATACGGATATGGAGATCAATGGGACGGGTTCCGCCAACACGGAGTATCTGTCGTTCCTGGAGGACATGGAGAAGTTTTACCTGCATGGACAGGGGCATTTCACTGATTTCATCAAGGAGTACGGTACCCCCGGCTGCCGATTCCAGAAGGCCGATTTTACTGCTGTCTGCACCCGTAAAAGAGCCCTTCTCGTGGCCAAAAAGTTCGCTGCATATCAGTTCTTCGGTAAAACCACCGCAGTTAAAGTAGACAAAGGGTGCTCCCTTGCGTGGGCCTAAATCGTGGATAGCTTGGGCTGTGAGCTGTTTTCCGGTACCGGTTTCAGCTTCGAGGAGAACATTGCAATTTACCTGGGCTACCTTGCTTATCGTTGAAAATATGGCCTGCATGGCCTTACTGCTGCCGATAAATCCAGGGATTAGATACTGGCCGCCGCCCTGGGAACGAAGGCGGTCATTTTCTCGGTGCAGGTTGATCTTTTCTTCTGCCCGCCGGGCCATCAGGGAGATATCATGGCTGCGGCAGGGCTTGGTCAGATACTGAAATGCGCCCTGCTGGGTAGCCTTTACCGCATTGTCGATGGAGCCGTGCCCGGTTATGATAATAACCTGGGTCCAGCCATGGATGAGTTTGATATGGGAGAGGATCTCCATTCCTCCCATATCGGGCAGTTGCAGATCCAGAAAGACGATATCAAATGGCTCCTGGTCCATCTTTTTTAAGAAGGGCAGGCCGCTGGCAAAGGTCTCCACCGTGTAACCGGCCTTGGTTAGGATGCGGTCTGTCATCTTTCTGGCAGTCTCTTCATCATCTATTATGGCGATGCTTATCATGGTACGTCCTGCTCTTTCTGTTTGTGGTATATGGGAAGGTAAACCGAGAATGTTGTTCCCACATCCAAAGTACTTGCAACCTCAATGTATCCCCTATGCTTCTTAAGAATACCATAAACGATGGAGAGCCCAAGCCCCGTCCCTTTTCCCGTCTCTTTGGTTGTAAAAAAGGGATCAAAAATCTGCTCTAAATTCTCCTGGGCAATGCCAGGGCCGCTATCTTTGATGGTCGTGCAAATATAATCATCATCTGTGGCTCTGACCTTGACCTGAATAGTGCCATGGTCACCTATGGCCTGTTCTGCGTTGATGATCAGGTTTAAAAATACCTGCTGCAGTTGATGTAAGTCTCCGTTGATCTGAGGGAGTGAGTCTTCAATGTTTTTTGTTAAAAACACCTTGTGGATCTGTAGCTCGTTTGCAATAAGGTTAATGGTCTTGTGGAGCACAAAGTCAATATGGAGGGGTTGCATCTCTGAGGATTGGGCCCGGGAAAAATCGAGCAGATTTTTGACGATTTTACTGGCCCGCTCTGTTTGGACCATTATGTCGTCAAGGATTTCACGGTTTTCCTCTTCCTCTAAGGTTCCAAACTCCTCAATCAGGGTATCTGTAGAGAGGGAGATATTGTTGAGCGGGTTATTGATTTCATGGGCAATACCCGATGAGAAGGTACCGATGGATGCCATCTTTTTTGATTGGATAAGCTGTTCCTGATTCTCTTCCAGGGCGCATCCCATTTGGTTGAAGGTGAGGATCAGCTCAGAAATCTCATCGGGAGAGCTGAGGGTGGGGATGGGTTTGAATTCTCCTTCGGCCAGGCTCTTGGTTGCCTGTTTGAGGGAGCCGAGACGTTTAAGGATGCTTTTTATCTGGGAGAAAAAAAAGATAACTCCTGCGGAAAAAATAATAGCGGGCAGGAAGGTCAGCCAGAAAAGGATAGTCTTAAAGCGTTCGCTGATAATCTGTCGATTAAACTTGGCCAGCTCCGTTGCATCTTGAACCAGCCGTTGCCCCTGGAGACGGATAAGGTGGGACTCTTCCCTGTTGTTATCCTTGGTGATGCAGGCATCATTTGCGCACCACTGTTTAAATATCGTTTTATACTTGAGAAAATCGCCTTCCAGATTAAGGA
>CAYWMZ010000436.1:0-2725 GCA_964459485.1 uncultured Desulfocapsa sp.
ATGCTGTAATGATGCGTATCATCGCCCAGATGGAACGATCTCGCAGAAGGAGATACCGAGTACTGCGCAGGCCTTGTCGCCTTTAACTCCATCTTCCAGGTCTTATTCTTTTCACTCTATGCCTGGATTTTCATCACCATACTGCCTGACTGGTTCGGCATGAGCGGTGCCGTGGTGGATGTCTCTATCATGGATATCGCCAAATCAGTGCTTATTTATCTCGGCCTTCCCTTTTTCGGGGGCATGTTGACCCGCTATATCGGTATCAAGACAAAGGGAAAGCAATGGTATGAAGAGGTCTTTGTGCCAAGAATTAGTCCACTCACCCTGCTCTTTCTCCTCTTTACCATCCTGATCATGTTCTCCCTTAAAGGGGAATATATTGTCCAGCTACCCTTTGATGTTATCCGCATTGCCATTCCACTTAGCATCTATTTCCTGGTGATGTTTCTGTTCTCCTTTTTCATGTCCATGAAGGCGGGGGCCACCTATGAACAAACTGTGACCTTAAGTTTCACAGCAGCCTCCAATAATTTTGAACTGGCAATTGCCGTGGCCATTGCCGTGTTCGGCATCAACTCCGGCGAGGCCTTTGCCGCTGTAATCGGGCCGCTGGTCGAGGTGCCAGTTTTGATTGGACTTGTCACTATTGCCCTGTGGCTGAAGAAAAAACATTTCCCGTATGCCAAGGAAACGCCGAGCGGTGTCTGCCATGTGCATCTCAAAGAATGATTGATTCCGTATCCCAGGCACACGACCGATGACAACAAGAGTAGCTCTTATGAAAACAAAAATTCTTTTCCTCTGTACTGGAAATTCCTGCCGCAGCCAGATGGCTGAAGGCTGGGCCCACCACCTTAAGGGCGATCTGATTAACGCCTGGTCGGCAGGCATTGAAAAACATGGTTTGAATCCGTTAGCCGTCAAGGCTATGGCAGAAGCGGGGGTAGACATTTCCGGACATAGCTCTAAACTGATCGAGGAACTGCCGGAGCAAGACTTTGACTATGTCATCACGGTCTGCGATGATGCCCATGAGTCCTGTCCGCTTTTTCCCGGCAAGGCCCGGATCATCCATAAAGGTTTTAATGACCCACCTCGACTGGCAGCAGGAGCTGCAAGCGAACAAGAGGCACTTATCCACTACTACCGGGTTCGTGACCAAATAAGGGATTTTATAAGGCAGCTCTGAGTCCGCCGCCACACTGATTCTAAAAAACATTTGGCAAAAAGGATCAAACAATATCTCCAGGAAAGCCTCTACACAATTTCACAGATTTTAAACGTATCAATATTCGAAAAAGAATTAGTTTATCAGCTAAATACAGAACAAGATTGCAAAGCCGAAGCACGTCCCACAAGTAAGCAAATGAATTTATACAATTAACAACCATACACTAGTGACATCATCCAATAGAATGGATACATTCTCCGATAACAAACTTCTCCGATTCATGGTTCCCATATGATTATTCAATAAAGGCTATTATGCATATACAGTATCTCAGATGCCAGCTTATGCGCTGGAGACAAACGGTCAGCCGTCTATCCCACTTAATCTATCTACCACCCATATGGCCCTGAAACTCTGGCAAAAAAACCCTCTAATAAACCGACAAACAGCTTATAACCATGGCAAAAATACTCCTTGTTGAAGACGATAAAAAGACAGGTTCGTTTATCAAATCCGGACTGAAGGAAGAAGGATTTTCCGTGCATCATGCCCTTGACGGCCGAACGGGGCTTGATCTTGGCCTAGAAGATAATTTTGATGCCGCAATTGTTGATATCATGCTGCCCGGTATTGATGGTCTGAGTCTTGTTGAACAGCTACGTTCTGCCGGATCTTCCATGCCGATCCTCTTTTTAAGTGGCCGGAAAACCGTGGAGGATCGACTGAGTGGATTCAAGGCCGGGGGTGATGACTATCTGGTTAAGCCTTTTTCCTTTGCCGAGCTTGTAGCCCGCCTACTTGCACTCCTGCGGCGCAGTCAACCGACTTCTGAACAGTCTCTACTCACGGTGGCCGACCTTGATCTTGATCTTCTTTCCCACAAGGTATTCAGAGGAGACCAGGAGATTGAACTCCAGCAGAGGGAGTTCAATCTGCTCACCTATCTGTTGCAGCACAAGGGACGGGTAATCTCAAAGATGATGATCCTGGAACAGGTCTGGGGCTATGACTTTGATCCCCAAACCAACGTGGTTGAAGCCTGTATCTGCAGGTTGCGTGATAAAATTGATAGCGAAAAAAAACAGCGCCTCATTCACACTGTCCGGGGTGTTGGCTATGTCCTGGATGAAAAAAGGTAACCAAATTGAAGAGTATGATTTTCTCCACTGTCGCCAGGCGCCTAACACTTTCCTACACTCTGCTGTTCGGCCTGCTGTCGCTTGGGGCTTTTCTCCTTGTCTATGTTCATATTGCCCATAACCTGAATCAACAGACAGATGACCGGCTACAGGCCACCATCCGCGAATTTATCAAGACCAGGGAAGAAGGCGGCCGTAACGGTCTGCAAGAGGAATTCACCATTGAATCCTCCGCAACAGGGAAAGAAAGGGTCTTCTTCCGGCTGCTCGCCCCCAACGGCAAGCCGGTCATTACTTCAGACCTTACTTTCTGGAAATCGGTGAGCCACTTCCCCGTATCCCTTCCTGAAAGCGGAGATCAGATCAATCGTCTCCATATTGCGGGACATGAATATCCCACGCGAATGATTAC
>CAYWMZ010000437.1:0-2717 GCA_964459485.1 uncultured Desulfocapsa sp.
GGGGTGTAATCGGTGGCTTCGCCTCGGCAGGCTTTGAGAAAGGTATCATTCATTTTTGGTATACTCCACAAGTTCGTGAACACTTCCATGCCGTTCCTTTAGGCGGAAGTGCTACTGGAATTTTTACGTTTGTTTACTTGGATGGTCTGGTTGCGTAACTGTTATTTTTTGTTCTGGATGGCCTTGGGGATATAATTACAGAAGGGTTCCTGAGCCAGGTAGTCGCCGGTCATGGCGTAGGCCCGAGCCCGGCAGCCACCACAGACGTTTACATATTCGCAGGAGCCGCAATTATCTTTATAGCCTTTAAAGTCCCGCATTTCGGCAAAGAGTTTGGAATCTTCCCACACCTCTTTAAAGGATTGTTTACGTAAGTTTCCGGCAGCTTTTGGGAAGTAGCTACAGGGTAATACGTCAAGGTCTACATCAATAAGACAGATCAGTTGTCCGGCAAGACACCCCTTGGAACCGCCCGTTGAAAACTGGAGGTTACGGCGTTTAAAGGTGCTGCCCTCTTCCTTGGCCTTCTGGCGTACGATACGGTAGTAGTGCGGGGCACAGGTGGGCCGGGTCAGGAGTTCGTCATCGTTCTTTTCAAGCTCGTAATGCCACTCCAGGATCTCGTCGTAGAGGTCGATGGGGATCAGCTCTTCCATAATGTCTTCACCACGCCCCGTGGGCACGATCATAAACATATACCAGGCCTTAGCTCCCAGACCCTTTACCAGTTTATATATCTCCGGGATTTCCTTACGGTTACGCAGGGTAAAAGAGGAGTTTACCAGAAAAGAGATGCCATGTTTGTTGAAGAGTTTAATGGCGTTTATGGTGGCATTAAAGGCCCCTTCCTGATTACGGAAGTTGTCATGGGTCTCGGCCTTGGCTCCGTCAAGACTCAACGACACCATTTTTATGCCGGCATCTTTTATCTTTTCACAGATTTCGTAGGTGACCAGAGTCCCGTTGGTGGCCAGACACATGCGCAGTCCCTTTGATCCACCATATTTAGCAATATCGAATACATCAGGGCGTAGCAGCGGTTCGCCACCGGACAGGACAATCACCGGGGATGCATATGAGGCGATATCGTCGAGCACCTGTGTGGCCTCTTTAAAGGAGAAGTCCGGGTGTCCATCGATTGCAAGTTCCGAAGAAGACCTGCAGTGGACGCATTTTAGGTTGCAGCGTCTAGTGATCTCCCAGGCGATCCATTTTGGTTCAAAATCCATTGCGTTCATACTCCATACTGTAAAAAGAGGAAAGAGTCGTGGCCAGACGACAGGCCTGTTCTGCTTAACTCTTCGAGTTTTTGATCAAAAATAATATTTGCAATAGTCGTTGCATGTCCGTACTGCCATTTTTCGAAGTTCATAATCTAAGAAGAGAGACCTATTGTCGGACAAGCTCTTAGTATATTGTTTTTTTTTATAAGATGAAAGGCAAAAAGAGGCCTCAGCACTACTTGACAAGGAAAATAGTGCTACTTATTGTTGTTTGCGTCCCAAATAGTATTCATTTAGAGGAAAGAAGCAATCAGGAGTTTTCTGCTGGCTTTGGTGTAACAGGGATACGAGTCCCAATGGTGCCGGCCAGTTAGATATATACGGAGGGTTGAAGTGAGTAAAAAAAAGAGAGAAGAAGAGATTCTGGACGATGTTGGGTCCATAGGTGAAGGGCTTCCCGGGGTGGAAGATGACGCAGGGGAGAGCCTTGAGGAAGAGGGTGAAGAGGTGAACCTGGAACAGGAACTTGCAGCTGCGCAGGCCGATGCGGCGGCACAGAAAGATCAGATGCTGCGGGTTGCAGCCGAGTTTGAGAACTATAAAAAACGGATGATGCGGGAAAAGACCATGGCTGTGAAGTATGCCGGGGAACCGATTCTCCGGGAGATCTTGGCCACAGTGGATAATCTTGAACGGGCCTTGGCTCAAGGGGAAGCTGAAGGTGTCGATGCCGAGAAGGGACTTGCTGCCCTTTTAGAAGGTGTCCAACTCACGCTGAAAAGCCTTGTGACCACCCTTTCCAAGTTTGAAGTTGTGCCACTAGACAGCGTGGGGGAGCCCTTTGACCCCACCAATCATGAGGCTTTGACCATGGAGGCATCGGATAGTATCCCTGCCAATCATGTGCTCACCGAATTTGAAAAGGGATACCAATATAAGGATCGTTTGCTTCGTGCCGCCAAGGTAATTGTGTCCTCTGGTGAGACTAATGAAACGGCCTGAAAAAAACTTTGCGGATTGTAGCTCAGTTGCTTGACAACGGTGGGATGATGAGCACTGTAGCAAGTGATATTACGAACAAATAAATTTTTAAAGCAAAAACAAAAACGGAAAAAGTAAGAAACTGTCTCAAGAATGGGACAAATCTTATGATTTGATATAAGGAGAGGATAAAATGGGAAAAATAATTGGAATAGATCTTGGAACCACAAATTCATGTGTGGCGGTAATGGAAGGTGGTGATCCCACCGTTATAGCAAATGTGGAAGGGAATCGTACCACTCCCTCCATCGTAGCCTTTGCAGACAATGAAGAGCGTCTGGTTGGTCAGGTGGCAAAACGCCAGGCCGTAACCAATCCGGAGCGTACTCTGTATGCCGTAAAGCGTCTTATCGGTCGTAACTTTAAAGATGCTGAAGTCCAGAAATCTGTGGAAGTCAGCCCTTTTAAGATCGTTGAAGGCAAGGGCGGCAGTGCCGCCATCGGTGTTGAGGA
>CAYWMZ010000438.1:0-2716 GCA_964459485.1 uncultured Desulfocapsa sp.
CAGTCAGTCTACTTTGTTGTTTAGTAGACAAGCCTGCAGATACACAAGTTTTTACAAAAGGAAGGGCTGCGTATCTTCGGGCCTTCCCAGGACGCTGCCATTTTGGAGGGAAGCAAGGTATTCACCAAAGATTTCCTTAAAAAATACCATATCCCTTCAGCCAAATACAAAGTCTTTAAAGATCGTAAAAAAGCCAAAAAATATATCGATAAATGTGGTGCCCCCTTGGTGGTCAAGGCCGATGGGCTTGCAGCTGGAAAGGGGGTGATTGTTGCGGAAACTGTGAAAGAGGCCAAGGCGGCTGTTGACCTTATCATGCGTGACAAGGCCTTTGGAGAAGCAGGGACACACCTTATTGTTGAGGAATGTCTCAGGGGAGAAGAGGCCTCCTTTATTGCCTTTACGGATGGTAAAACAATCCTGCCCCTGCCCACTTCTCAGGATCATAAAGCTGCCTGGGATGGTGATAAAGGGCCTAATACCGGGGGGATGGGTGCCTATTCACCAGCCCCTGTGGTGACAGAAGACATTGCCAATTATGTTATGGAGCATGTTATGCTGCCGACCATCAAAGGAATGGCTAAGGAGGGGCGACCGTACAAAGGTATGCTCTATGCCGGTCTAATGATAGATGGTGATACCGTAAATGTCCTTGAATTTAACTGTCGGTTTGGTGACCCGGAAGCACAACCTCTGTTGATGCGTCTCAAAAGTGATGTTGTGGATATCTTTGAGGCCGTAATAGATGGCCGTCTGAGTCAAATTGATATGAAAATTGATCCCAGGCCAACTGTTTGTGTGGTTATGGCCTCTGGAGGATATCCTGGCAAGTATGCTATTGGAAAACCCATTTCCGGTTTGAAAAATGCCGCCAAAGTACCGGGAGTCATGGTGTTCCATGCGGGTACAGCTATGAAAAATGGTCGAACGTCCACCGCAGGAGGTAGGGTTCTTGGTATTACAGCCGTTGGTAAAGATTTGAAAAAGGCTATTGCCTCTGCATACAAATCAGCTGCCTGCATTTCATGGACAGGTGCTTTGCAACGCTCTGATATCGGGGCTAAGGCCATTGCTCGGCCGCAAGGGGTAAGCGCAAAAGCTCTGGTTGGTATTGTTATGGGGAGCGACTCTGACCTGCCGGTGATGCAGGCTGCTGCTGATTTTTTAAAATCCTTGGGAATTCCCTATGAAATGACAGTGGCCTCTGCCCATCGCACCCCTAAACGTGCCATGACTTTTGCTGCAACTGCTCAAAAACGAGGTCTGAAACTTATTATTGCTGGTGCAGGTATGGCAGCTCATCTGGCAGGAGTCCTAGCCTCTCACACCGATCTACCTGTGATTGGAGTGCCCCTTGACGCCTCGTCTCTTAATGGCTTGGATGCCCTTCTGGCGACTGTACAGATGCCTCCCGGGGTACCTGTAGCCACCATGGGTATTGGAAAGGCTGGTGCTAAAAATGCAGCTGTGCTGGCTGGCAGAATTTTAGCCCTGGGAGATCCTGTTCTGGCGAGAAAGATTGCAGACTATAAGATCAGCATGGCCAAGGAAGTGGAAGAGAAGGCCCGGCGCATAGCCTGAAAGGCGTAATGATATGTGCTGCAGAAGAGCAGGGGGCTCAAAATGATTATAAATTCGCCCTGGACGCGTTGGCGAAGGGTAAAATAGTCGCCTATCCAACAGAAACCTTCTATGGCCTGGCCGTTGATCCATATAACGAACAGGCCATTGCGGCACTTTACGCCTTAAAAAATCGTGACCCGTTAAAACCGATCTCTCTGGTCGTAGCTGAGACGACTCAACTCCAAGAGATTGTATCCCACTTTCCCTCTGTCTATACGACGCTGATGCAGGCCTTTTGGCCTGGGCCTTTGACGCTTATATTTTCACCAGCAAAGGCAGCAAAGCTTTGTTTGGTCAGG
The DNA here is from genome assembly GCA_964459485.1 of uncultured Desulfocapsa sp. Classification (GTDB taxonomy): domain Bacteria; phylum Desulfobacterota; class Desulfobulbia; order Desulfobulbales; family Desulfocapsaceae; genus Desulfocapsa. The sequence goes on from CAYWMZ010000438.1 coordinate 1,923, forward strand.
GATCAGGACAGCCTTGCCATTCGTATCCCTTCACACCCTGTGGCCAGAGAGTTGTGCCGCTTATGGGGAGGCCCGCTCACTGCCACAAGCGCTAACGTCAGTGGCCAGTTGCCCCTGTCTTCCGCCCAGGATGTATATGCTCTATGGGGTGAGCAGGTTGCATGTATCCTCGATGGCGGGATAACACCAGGTGGACTCGGTTCCACCATTGTTAGTTACTTAGAAGACACAAGGGAGTTACATATCCTGAGGCACGGTGTCATTACTGAGACTGCAATTATCAAAAAAATTACTGCCCATGATATCGTTTGCAAATCATAGAGAGAGTGTGATAACATTTTCGTAAGCAACAGCTTCAGTGCTCTTGAAAGTGCGTAGCTACCTATAGTCAGTATGGTGTTAGAAGGAGTTTTACATGAGCGATTTGAGATGGAACAGAGATTTTGCCCTGGAACAGGCAGCAGAGGATGAAGAACTTTTAGAGGAGCTAATCACGATTTTTAAGGAGTCTTCAACCTCTGATTTGGCTAACCTCAAGCAGGGCATAAGCAAAGGGGATGCTACCATGGGTCGCTCAAGTACCCATTCCATCAAAGGGGCCGCCGCAAGCCTTGGCTTTGAGGCTATAAGAGAGCTTACTGAAAGTATGGAGCAGGATTGCCGAGAGGGCTCTTTGAGCGTTGCGATTGATCGTCTTCCCGAGTTGGAACAGTTGCTTGGCCTACTCCAGAAAATGTAGCTTCAACTCTGCCCTGGAGCCACACCCAGGGCTGCTGCAAAAAGACGTTTGGTGT
>CAYWMZ010000439.1:0-2712 GCA_964459485.1 uncultured Desulfocapsa sp.
GAGATGGTCATGCCGGGTGACAACGTGCAAATGGTTGCCACTTTGATCGCCCCGATCGCCATGGAAGACGGCCTGCGCTTTGCGATCCGCGAAGGTGGCCGTACTGTTGGCGCTGGCGTAGTCGCTAAAATTATCGAGTAGTTTTATTACTTGCTAATGTCTATTCCAAAAAAGCCCGGTATCAGCCGGGCTTTTTTGTGGTAATGTCAGGTCGAACAAAGGGTAATAGGCCCCGCAGCGACCAGATTGCCCCCCCCAGTCCCAACTAATACTCGCCGTTCAACTCCGAAATCTGCTCATTCAAGGTAAAAAAATCATACAAAATACCCAAACCGAACAATCCCAGAGTAAATAAGTAGATTAAGCCCGTGAGTACCTTACCCATATAAAAGCGATGAATACCGAAAACCCCCAGAAAGGTGAGTAATATCCAGCTGAGGTCGTAGTCAATTGGCCCGGATTCAAAGCGGTAATCCGCCTCCCGGTCCATAGAGGGAATCAAAAACAAGTCAATAATCCAGCCCACAAAGAACAGTCCCAGGGTAAAAAACCAGATTGCGCCCGAAATCTGCTTGCCGTAATAAAAACGATGTGCACCCATAAAGCCGAAAATCCACAGCAGGTAGCCAATCAGGAGTGAATGTGTTCTTTGGCCGCTGTTCATAAGTTGCTCCCGGGTGCTTTTCTGATTTGAGTCATGGTTCTGGCGTTTTGTCCTGCTAGAATATCACCGTAACCCTTTAAGACAAATCAGGAGTAGATATGTCAGTACAGCACCACGATCTTGTTCACGAATTTCCCGAACTGAAAGGCCGCATTCATGAGCTGAAGATGAATAATGCTCATTTTCGCAAACTGTTCGACGAGTATCACCACCTCACCAGGAATGTTGAGAACATGGAGAATGAAATAACGCCGGTTGCCACAATTACTGAGGAAGAGGCCAAACTGAAACGTGTTCATCTCAAGGATGAACTGTATAAAATGTTAACTGCTGCCTGATTGGGAGGCTGGATCCATGGATGCTTCAAAGATGAAAGCCGAGTTGGAGCAGCAACTGGCCGCTTTGCAGGGCCGTCTTGCCAGTATCAAGAGGGACGCGTCTCACGAATATTCCGGAGATTCCGCTGAGCAGGCCCAGGAGCGCGAGAATGATGAGGTGGTCGATGCTATTGGCAATGAGACTGCCCAGTCTATTCGCTCTATTCAGGCGGCCCTGGACCGGATTGAGAGTGGTTCCTATGGCATCTGTGATAGCTGCGGAGACGAAATAGGTAAAGCCCGCTTGCAGGTTGTGCCTGAGGCCACGCGTTGTATTGAGTGCAGTGCCTGAGGTGCCGCGCGTGTGTATTTGAAAGTCAACTGTTTTCTCAATCTTCATCAAGTATAGTGCCTGCTAACTGCCTGTCATAATGGGGCTTCCACCAGCGTATCGACAATGGTACGGCCACGTTCAGGCAGAAGGCAGTGCACATCAATGTGTAGAACATCTCCTCGGTAATAATACTGTTTTCTACATAGGCGATATCCATTACAACAAAGGCCAGTTCTGCTCTGCCAAGCATACCAAGGCCTATCATCCAGCTTTCGGCCCAGAGAAATTTTCCTGTAAAGCGTGCTGCCAGTCCGGCGGATAGGACCTGGGCAACCAGTAAGCCCAGGGTTAACACAATGGTTTCATTGACCACCGAAAGCAGTATGTCCGGATCCAGCACCAGTCGGGTTCCCAGCACGATAAAAAAGACCGGGCCAATCCAGGAGAACGCAACGTTGTCTACGGCCCGGCGGGTTTCCTCGTAGACGGTAGATTCTTGCCCCACCTTTTCATGGTTGAAAACAAAGAACTCCTCTTTGAGAATGAGACCAGCCATGTATGCGCCAACTGCCGGGTGAAAGCCGAATTCGTGACCTAGCAGGGCCACCAGTAGGGCAATCAGTAACACTGCGAGGGTGGAGTGTTCGCCCCCTTGCAGGGTAATGAGTCTCTGTAGGTTAAATTGCCTAAGCAGAGGTATTTTGCTCAAGGGCCCCGAGTCAATTGGAAACAACCACAAAGACATTGCGGTTATCACAAGGAAAAAACCGACCGTCTTCAGTATAATAATACCGATTCCCATGGTGCTGACCATAGCTTCGCCGCTTGCCAGGGGCACCAGTATGGCGACCATGGCAAGTGATGCGATATCGTCCAGCACGGCCGAAGTCATGATGCCGGTTGCGACACGCGAGCCCTGCAGTCCCTCGCTGCGCAGGGTTACCATGGTGAGTGATACCGCCGTGGCTGTCATGGCCAGTGCGCACAGCAGTGCACCATTGTGGTTGTCCCAAAAGTACATAGAGAGATAATAGGTGGCAAAAAACGGTGCCAGGGCGCCAAACAGTGCTATCCCCCAGCTGCGCTTGATGCTGCGGATAAAGTTGCTTGAGTTTTCCTCAAATCCGAGGGCGAACATGATGACGATGATGCCAATATCGGCAAAATCCTTGATAAATACACCAGGTTCTTCCGGCAGTATGCCCAGATTGACCAAAATGGAGCCCATTGCAAGAAACCATAGTACTGGCGTCAAGCGGGTTTTGGCAGCGGCGAAGTGGGCGACGAATACTGCTGCCCAGATTATTGCCAGTGAAACCAGGTCTTCCAAGGGAAAAGTGCCTCCAGGCAGCTATAATTGACAGGTACACTTCCGGCGTGACTACCACCAGAAGGAG
>CAYWMZ010000440.1:0-2707 GCA_964459485.1 uncultured Desulfocapsa sp.
TCTGCCCTTTGTAAAGCTGGGCGGCATGCCGGTTATCGCTTACCGCGCTCTGCCCAATTTGCCAGTCGGGTATTTGGCGTGACAACGGGGAGCCGTGAACAAATAGCGTACTCCGGTATAGATAAACTCACGGCATGGTTTACCAAGATACAAGCCCCCACCAGCATCACGGCCCTGAATATTCCAGAGTCCGATATCCCCAAAATTGCCGAGAACGCCATGGCCTTGGCCAAGGTGTGGCGAATGCGGGACTACAACCAGGAAAAGGTTGAAACTATTCTACAAAACTGCCTCGATCGTTAACTGTGGTGCAGAGAAATCTGCTCAAACATCTTCACAAGGCCGGCACACAGAGTATAGAGGGACTTCACGTGAAGGTTCACCCCGCAACAGGCATCAAAAAAGATATTCAGCTCTGATTCCAGATCACCGTCTGGTGCCTGATAGCTGATCAGGATGGGGATATGGGGAAAGGGATGCAGCACCAGGGCAATATCCGCATCAAACCCCTCCACCTCCCGGCCCATAAAGAGATCTACAATATCAGCAAGGAGTTCCGGATGCCTGTCGGCCAATATCCGAAGGGGTGTTTCGCAGCGACTTCTAAACAAACCCCGCCACTCAATGCCGCCTTTTATTTCTCGAAAAGATATCCACTGACCGCTGATCGGAGCATGGTCAGGATAGCAGAGATATGAAAGCAGGGGTGCCTCAACCCAGGGAATAATATGACATTCTGAAGTTACAATTCCGTCCCTATCCACAAAAAACGTTTTTCCCAGCGACTTTACGCTGAGACTCCCATCTTGCTCATGATACTCTCCGTCACGCTCCCTGGCAATGGCGGGGAAATCCAGATCCTTGACCTTTTGGAGGAGTTTTACCATGAATTCTGACTGACCGGGCTCTGTCGTTGAACGCTGCTGGAGGCGAGCCGACAGCTCATTTTGTATCCCTTCTGTCAGGTGGGGACAATCCTGCAACTTTTTTTGTCCCCCAATCACGGCGGCCGCAAAGGCCAGACAACTGGGCAACATGCAACGCTTACAGTTACTCTTTTCCAGAACCTTATAGATCTCAAGGGGCGTCAACACCTTCTTTTTTTCATTGTTGGACAATTAGGACTCCTGGGCTCTCTTTGGGGTCATACAATTCTTACTAAAACCATGAAAGTTTTCACTATTTTATCTATTTCAAAAAGATGATTGTGTGTTAAGTGGACGGATGAAGGGCGGACAGGAAACATTCAAGGTTTTCTTTTCAACCATGCTCTGCTATTATCTGGATCGTTGTTTTCATCACTCCTACACCACCCTCGGTGGTTTACAAAACTGAATCTTAAGGATTATGGTAAGGAATAGCAGCATGCGCAAACAGTATGACCTAGAGGAAGCTTACTGTAAAATACTCGGCCACTTTCTCACCTTTGACTACTGCCGTAAAAGCAATAAGAGCCTGCCCTGTAGTAAGATTCTCGACTGCTGGTTCCAACAGCTCCCCATTCAGGACTTTATCCGAGACAACTACTCAAAAGAAGAGCGGGAGCAAATTTTCACCCCGCAGCCACCTAAGATTCTCAGCCTCTCAGATATTCTCAAGCAGGCCCAGGAACGTATAGAAAAATCCAAAGATTAAATCTCTATCACTTTTTGGGAAGTTTATTTATGAGTATCTTTTTACCTAGATCCATATAGACAATCTCAGCACTTTTCTTATCCACCTGACACTGGGCCGACATATTTATGGTCTTGCCCTTTCTATCCTGCACATAGATTGCTAAGGGGGAACTCCATGAAAAATAATAATATTTTTCATCCTCTATCCGTTTCCGGCAATTCGGTGCTTTAATCTGTCCTGCAGGTGCTTGAGACTCGTACTGATTTTTACATTTTTCCACTGCTTCCGCCCAGGATACCACTTCAATCTGAGGTGCCGAGGAATCATTCATATTCCTGTGATAGAGGGTTGAAAAAATTACCAGAAGAAGAAAAAACACCATTGCTGCCAGACACCCGATTCGTGATTTTTTACTATTCTTCATAGCCTACTCTCCATTTGATTCACACAATTTCACACTATCTTCCATATGAGTAATACCCATGGTTCAAGATACTGTTTCCCTATCCAAAATGCAAAGTCACCTAGAACCTCAGCTACTTGTCACAATGAGCGTCCCTGACACTTTTCTAAGCCCTAATCTCCTTTTGCAAATATACTCAATTTTCCCCATAGAATACATCAAGAAAGGTGGTCAATCAAATCACCTCTTCAAACAACAATCGGGGGATTAATTATGGTTACAGATCACAAGACGAACCAGGAAGAATTCAAAAGATTTTCTTACTGTTCAACGTGTCGCAGCAAAAACTGAGGAGATATATCTTCGCTCAGTTCGGGAGCTGTCCTCTTATCACGATCAGTCGGCAGCGGAATTAAGCAACGAGCAAATTCAGGAGTTCCTGCTCTTCTATATTCAAGAAAATGACCCTTTCAGCCATGGAGTTTTTCCGTCGTTTCCTCATTCATGTCCTGCCTTTTCGATTTATAAAAATCTGATATTACGGTTTTCTGGCCTACTATGCCCTCTGCTGACTTCCGTTGTACGATAAGCGCACCTTGCGATTTGCTCACTCATCACCTCAATGAGATACAACGGATCTCCCTGGGTGAACACACGTCTTTCTGTACGTGAGCGCCGAGTATACGC
>CAYWMZ010000441.1:0-2704 GCA_964459485.1 uncultured Desulfocapsa sp.
GGTTAGTTCGCATACGCCAAAGGAGATCTTCAACCAATAGGGTAGTATCGGTTCATGGTACTGAGAGAAGAAGGCCTCGATCAGTCCGGCCCACACCAGCATTATCGCCACTCCTGCAATGAGTATCATTAAATCCGGCAAGACTGCCCGGAGACGCTGCACCATCGGTGTTCGATCTCCATGGCCGATCATGGCCCCCGCCAGCACAAGTCCTGCCTGTCCGGCGACCAGGAATGCCGGAATTTCGATGGAGCCATGGGGGAGTAGCCAGCCCACCAGAAAGACACCCTGTCCGGCAAGAAGGTAATCGGCCGAGATGGCTCCAAGAACCAGGCCGTTGTAAAAGAGCGAAATCACAGTCCCCACACCGTAGCTGAGGCCAAGACCCATTGCCAAGAGCGCCACTTTGATATTGTGGGTCATAAGGGAACTGGAAAAACTGGCCTGTTGACCGTTCATATGTTCCCCCTGGTCCTCCATCTCCTTTGCTACCCGTTCAGTTGGACTTCCCTGGAGGTGAGAGAATGGCAGCAGGGTGGCCTTGGCCCCGGAATCCATGGTCAGGGCTGCGGCACCAAAGGCCGCTCCCAGCAGAGTGATTACCAGGACCAGGTAAAAGGCCTTTATATGGAGACGAAATGTTTGGGGAAAGAGGCGGAATATAAACCTTGCGGGACGTAGCTGCAGACGGTCTTGAGAGTGCTGATGGATTTCGGCATAGGTGCGTGCCACAAGATTTTCAAGATAGCCTCTGGTTTCCTGTTCTGCACTGAAGGTCAAAAGCTGGCCAAGATCTGCCGAAGCACGCTGGTAGAGATAGTGAAAGCGTTGTATCTCCGGCAGGGTAAAAGTCTCTTTCTTTTTACCTTCAAGGCGCAGCAGGGTTGCTTCCAGTTCGTCCCAGTAGGGCCTCTCCCTGCGTATAAATGTATTGAGATCAAGGATCATAGTGCTCTCATTCTCTTTGTGGTTGTATTGGCAGAATCCGTGACAGCTCTCATAGGATCTGCCTTGCCTTGACACTCATATAGTGCTGAACCATCTGCAGGGACAGGGTGGCGCTGTCGCAACGCATGAGACTCACCCCTCGGTGCCTGAGTTTCTGCTCAAGTTCCCTCAGGTTCTGATCCTGGAAATTCCCGATCAGTTTGCGGTGGATATCATCTCTGCACTCCACATCTCCATCGGCAAAGAGGGGGCGTGCCGTAGCAGGATTTATAACCATGACCATAACCAGATGATGCCTGGTTATCAGCTCAAGACTTCTTATCAGTTCTTCAGCCAGGAGAGGATCATCAAGGCTGGTCATGATAATCAGCAGGGCTCTTTTCTTTAGACGTTTGCGGATAAATATGGTGAGTTCCCGAAAATCCGGGGTTACTCGTTGGGTCTCCAGGGTATAGAGTTTTTCCCGACATTCGTTGAAATGTCCTTTGCCAGCCTTGGCACGGAGAAAGGTGTCTACCTTATGGCTGAAGGTGAGCATCCCGAATTTGTCGCCCTGGTGCCGGGTTGCCACTCCCATCACCAGCGTTGCCCTGATAAAGGCCTCAAGGCGTGCCTCGGAGGATATTCCCGATACGGGCTGTCCGCTGAGCCGTGCCGAGTCAATCAGGGTGTAGACCTCCTGGACCCGTTCCACCTGATAGACCTTGGACATGGGGCTGTTTCGTTTTGCAGTGGCCTTCCAGTGGATCATATCAAGGGAGTCGCCGGGTAGATATTCGCGCAGTTTTTCAAACTCCCGACCCTGGCCAACCTGTCTCCTATTGTGGATACCAAGGGCTGACTTGGGGTAGAAGAGAGCGCCCATGGTCTTCCGTTCCGCCTGAAGATCCGGATAGACCCGGATTTCCGTTTCAATGGCCCTGGCCTGACGCATTTCCCAAAAGCCAAAGCGCGAATCACAGGCAATCATGGCAAGGGAAAGGGGGAACCGTCCCCGAAGCCCTGGAATTACCGGCAGTTGCAACTGAAGGCGACTTGATTCGCCCAGGGCCACCTGAACCATATCCTCCTCTGTGGACATGGATTGCGGGAGATCAAGGGCCAGTGTGATCCTCGCTGGTCTGCGCCCCTCATAGTCAAGGGTCACCGGGACGGTAGCTTTGCGCCTGCAACTGACTCTTATCAAATCAGGAGTTGTAACTACAATGGAGGAAAGTTGGTTTTTCGACAACAGAAGATCTACCAGCACCGGGAGCAGGGCAAAGCTCAGCAGCAGTCCGCTAAGGGGAATACGTTCCGGGGCAATTACCGGCAGGAGTCCCAGGGGAATCAGGCAGGTGACGTAGAGCAGGAGACGTTTTGCCGGGATCATGGCTGTATTTTCATAATGAAGAGGTGGGTCTGGATGGGGACACGTTTGCTCTCTATTTAGGGATTGCCACCTGGTGCAGGATATCACCTATAACCTCGGCCGTGGTGAGTCCTTCAATCTCAAATTCCGGACGCAGCACTAGGCGGTGTTCCATCACCGGAATGGCTAGATCTTTGATATCATCGGGCACCACGAAGTCACGTCCTGCCATGGCGGCAGCTGCCCGTGCGGCCAGGAGCAGGCCCTGGGTGGCTCTGGGACTGGCACCTACCAGAACGCTCTGGTGCTCCCGGGTGGCCCGTACCAGATCAACCACATAGCTGATCAGTTCGTCTTTTATGGTGAGTTTAAGGAGGCTCTCTTTACAGTGTGGCAGATGTTTTT
>CAYWMZ010000442.1:0-2697 GCA_964459485.1 uncultured Desulfocapsa sp.
CTATGGAGAACTCCCGTTGCAGTTCTTTTTTAGAGCGGTAACTTTGCCCCAGACTGTCTCCTAGAATGTCCCGCATCTTTTCGGGGAAAAAGTCATGTATTTTAATGGTGCGATCAGGCTCTTTTGGGAGAGGAAAATAGCTGTTAAAGAGGTCATTTGCAACAATGAAACGGCCATTGTCACTAAAGAGTGCTATCGCTTCATGGGGTGACTGGAAACAACGAGACTGGATAATTAGATTTTCGTCATCGGTCTCTGATGTTGCGGCAGACGGGGAGAGAATCTTTCCCTTTGACCTGAGAAGGAGGGCAAGAATTGTCAGGACTACTATTCCGAGGATGGTATCAATAAGGGTCGGCGGGCTCAATAGCATTTTGCACCAGAGGGGTGATGGAGATGAGAGCGGCGCAGCAGTTCTCAGGTTGCTGCATCCCTCCAAAAGTTTATGAATTTTTAGGTAAATATGCCTTATTCTACCAAGAGCAGAGGGGAATAGCAAAAAAAGCATTTTTTACCGGAGATGATTTAGCCAAAAATCCAGTTTTTTTTACACAGGAAGGAGTAGAAAAGCTAAAATTGGGAATGATTCCCGTTAAAATCGTCGCAAACCCTTGAAAGTGCATGGCCTCTAAAATAAAGTTCAAAGAATAGGTGTTCCTAATGCCTCGAAAGCAAAGTGAATTATTCCTAGAAGTTGCAAAAGTATAAAAAATTTAATAAATTGGATGCCGTAGTTTGCATTGTCGAACCCGTAATAGCTGGATAATACAGCTAAAAAAAATAATGCCAAAGTTGGCACGGCCTATGCAATGATAATTATGCTTTATCTCTTCTCTCCTTTCTCCTGAAAAAAGCCAGGTTCGTGAAAACGAATTTGGCTTTTTTCTTTTTTGACTGCATACTATACTGGCATCATGAATAAAATCGATGTCTGTCTAGAGCGTTGCATGGGCTATGAGACTTCGTTGTTGCTGCCACTAGTGCAGCAGCAGCTGGATATCCTGGGAATTCCATCGGGGCTTTGTGGCAAAAAAATTCTTTTAAAGCCCAATCTTCTCAGTGCCAGCGCCCCAGCACTGTCCTGTTCGAACCCGCATTTTGTGGCCTCTGTGGCCACCGCCTTCCGTAACAGGGGGGCGAGACTTGTACTTGGTGATTCTCCTGCCTTTGGCTCGGCACGACAGGTTCTTAAGCGTCAGGGATTTCTGGCATCACTTGCTGGTCTAAATGTTGAGTACCTGCCCTTTCGCAAGGGTGTCACAAGGCTTCTTGATTGTGGTATCAGGGTACAGGTGGCTTCCGAAGTCTTGGAGTGTGATTATTTTGTCAACCTGCCACGGATCAAGGCCCATGATCAGATGGGACTTACCATGGCTGTGAAAAATGTCTTCGGTATTGTTTTAGGGGCGCGTAAGGCATGGCTGCATATGCGCCATGGTGCCTGTCATGAGCAGTTTGCGCAGATGATCCTTGACCTGCAACGGCTTCTGCCAGAAATGCTGGTAGTTGCAGACGGCATTGAGGTGATGAGTGGAAGGGGGCCGATGAAGGGGGATTCCCTGCTGTTGGGTTGCCTTGCTGCCTCTAGAAATGCGGTTGCTTTGGACCTGGCCATGCTTGAACTCCTTGGTGTGGCCCCATCTCAAATCCCCCTGGCTCTTGCCGCTGAGAAGCTCAATTGGCCAGGTTCTGCCATGCAGGATCTGATCTTTAGGCAACGACGGCCAGAGGAGTTTTGGGGCTCAGATTTTGTCCTGCCAGGCACCCTTACTCCGGTACGTTTTCAGCCCCTGCGTTACCTCTTCTCTTCTCTGAAGAGGCTTGTGGCATCTTAGGTTCCAGTATTTATTGGCCACAAGAGCTATCCCTGATGTTTTACATCTGCGGTTTCACCAATGACAGGCCCGGAATAAGTGTCTGGGTGGATATAATCCCCTTCATGCGCCGCAGGGATGATTGGGTGAACTGGGAGATGACCTCGGCATCAGAGGCCAATAGATCCCGGCTTAAGGTCGCCTTGACCACCAGATCAATGGAGCCGTGGACGGAATGCAGTTCCACGACTTCAGGTAGAGCAAAGAGTTTGTCCACGAGTCGTTTTTCTTGGGTTCCGTCGACGTTTATGAGAATGAATATAGTGATATCACGCTTCATCTCTGGATAGCCCGCATTTTTATTCCTGGCCATTTTCTTCCGAAAGGCTTCCATATCCCGGGGGATAAGTTTGTCCACTCCAATACCATACTGCCGTTCTGCCTCTTTTTGCCACTGGTGAGTTGATATGTAGAGGTAGAGGTCATCCATGGTTCTGTCAGGAAAGGAGCGTAGGAGGCCACTGTTTTTGATAAGGGTTCTTAAGGGAAGGTATATGGAACGATACCAGTCTGATCCTGCCTCTTTGAGGGTAAGTTCCTGTTGCCGCTCTTCTGCTAAGGCCTGCTGGTGCATGGAGACCTGCTCCAGGAGGTACTCACTCTGACCGGGTTCGGTGAAGTCTATCACCTTGGGGATCCCCACCTTGTTCCGGAAGTCAATCTTTTCAAGGTAGAGCCTGTTCTCTACAGTTTCACCAGAGGGCAGGAGTTCCAGGATTTTTGCCTGGATATTATCCTGTTTCAGGTTGCGAGCTGCGGTGACCCGGTGGTGCCCATCAACAATATAAAAGCTGTCCTTGATCTGGTATAGGGAAATGGGGGG
>CAYWMZ010000443.1:0-2692 GCA_964459485.1 uncultured Desulfocapsa sp.
CAACTCCATGGGAGCCCTGGCCTTTATGGACGCAAACGACGGGCGTGATACCCTGCAATCCCTGAACCCCATCAACTCTATGATGAGCGCCACCCTGTTTGATGCCCAGGGGCATATCTTCGCCTCCTGGCGACGGAAGAGTAGCAACATTATCCCGCCCCTGCCCAAGTGGAATGGGGTGAAAAAGCAGGGCAAACATATCCTGATTGCCAAACGAATCAGCAAAGAAGGGCAGTTTCTAGGAACACTTCTTCTCCAATCAAGCAGCAGCCAGATGACCACCTTTCTCACCAACAGTCTCTTGGTCATGGCCCTGTTATTTCTGCTCAGCACCCTGATCTCCCTGGCCCTTTCCCACTACCTGCAAGGCCTTATATCTCGCCCCGTCAACTACCTTGCCGGAATCATGGAAAAGGTATCCAAGGTTCAGGAATATTCTCTTCGCAGTGAATTGCAGTCTGATGACGAAATAGGGGCCCTCTCCAGCTACTTCAACACCATGCTCAGCACCATTGAACATCGGGATACCCAGTTACAGGAAAGTCAGGAACTCTTACAGGCCATCATAGATAACACCAACTCAGTGATCTACCTCAAGGATACGGAAGGGCACTATCTTATGGTCAACCGTCGCTACCATGAAGTGATCCTCACCCGAACCCGGAAAATCATAGGAGCAACAGACAGGGAGATGTTCCCTGGGGAGTTGGCTGAGAAATTTATCCTTTTCGATCGCCAGGTTATGGCGACAGGGGCACTGATGGAAATAGAAGAACAGATTCCCCATACAGACAGCCTCCACACCTATATCTCAGCCAAATTCCCCTTACGCAGACCCACGGGTGAGATCTACGCACTCGCTGGAATCTCCACCGATATCACCGAACGCAAAAATGCGGAGGTGGAGTTGCGACAACTACGGAACTATCTAGATAATGTGATCGACTCCATGCCCTCAGCCCTAATCGGCATAGATGCCCAGGGCAAGATCACCCGCTGGAACCATGAGGCCGAAGTGCTCAGTGGACTGAGAGAACAGGAGGCCACCGGCTGCATGCTCGACGCAGTACTGCCCGAATTCAGTGAACAGCTCCAGAAGGTGCAGGAGGCCATTGACAGCCGTGAAGTACAGGCAGCCGACCGGGTCAGTTATCATAAAGATGGAATACACCTCTATAAGGAGGTTACCGTCTACCCCCTGATTGCCAATGGTATAGAAGGTGCGGTTCTCAGGGTGGACGACATCACCGAACGGATTCAGATCGAAGAGATGATGATCCAGACTGAGAAGATGATGTCCGTCGGCGGATTGGCCGCCGGTATGGCCCACGAGATCAATAATCCCCTAGGTATCATGATCCAGGCAGTGCAGAATATAGAACGCAGGGTATCCCCCCATCTCGATGCCAATCTTAAGGCAGCCGAAGAGTGTCACACCAGTGTGGAAACCATCTACAACTATCTTGAAAAACGGATGGTACTAGCACTCATTGAGGATATTCGGGAGGCGGGAACCCGCGCTGCAAAAATTGTGGCCAATATGCTGCAATTCAGCCGCCGCAGTGAATCGGCACGACAGAGTGTCAACCTTCCAGAACTAATTGACCAAACGATAGAGCTTGCAGCAAACGATTATGATCTCAAGAAAAAATATGACTTTAGACATATAGAGATCATCAAGAAGTATCAGGATAAACTGCCCCCCATCCAGCTTATGGAAACGGAGATTGAACAGGTTCTCCTCAATCTCCTAAAAAATGCGGCCCAGGCAATTGCAGAACAGGAAGAGAAGACAGATCCACCTCAAATCACCATAAGCCTCTCTTCCACTGCCGACTCCATAATACTTGTTGTACAGGACAACGGTCCTGGCATTCCCGATGCCATCCGCAAACGGGTATTTGAACCCTTTTTTACCACAAAGCCTGTTGGCAGCGGGACGGGACTAGGACTTTCGGTGTCCTATATGATCATCAGCAATAACCATAGAGGGAAGATGGAAGTAGAGGCAAGTGAACCCCATGGAGCCCTGTTTCGTATCACCCTGCCCCTGATTATGCCCTCCGAAATGAACAGGCAAAGGCCCAAGGCGTAACAAAAGATGTCCCTCCCACTTTAGAGAATAGATAATGGCAAAAATACTCCTTATTGACGATGAACAAGGTCTCCTGCGTAGTCTCAGCTTCTTCTTTGAAGATGAGGGCCATGAGGTGTTGACGGCTGGAACCGGTGAAGAAGGGTTGCAAATCCTGTTTCGGGAAACCATTGACGCCTGTGTGGTGGATATGCGACTCCCGGGAATTGATGGCAATGAAGTGATCCGCAAGGCCTTTCAAAACGATCTCCTTAAACGCTTTATCATCCACACGGGGTCCACGGACTATCGGATTCCCAGTGACCTCCTGCAACTTGGAATCACCAAAGACCTTGTTTTTCTAAAACCGGTGTCCGACCTCAACATCCTGGTTCAGGCCGTTGAAATCCTTCTGGAGAATGCTCAATGAACAGGTTTGAAGGAAAAAAACTACTGACCATAGATGATGAGGCCTCTCTACGCCGCTCCATCAGACTCTATTTTGAAGATTCTGGTTTTGAGGTCTTTGAGGCTGGTAATGGACGTGAAGGGATAGATATGGTGCACAGTCACCATCCGGATATTGTCCTGGTGGATCTGCGAATGCCGGAGATGGAC
>CAYWMZ010000444.1:0-2690 GCA_964459485.1 uncultured Desulfocapsa sp.
TTGGAGCGAGAATATGCGTGATGAGGTGGAGCGTAAACTGAACATCAAGGCCGTTGATATCTATGGTCTCTCTGAGGTCATGGGGCCGGGGGTTGCCATGCAGTGTCTTGAGGGTGAGAAAGGCTTGCATATCTTTGAGGATCACTTCCTGCCCGAGATCATCGACCCCGATACGGGTGAGGTTTTGCCCCCTGGTGAAAAGGGTGAGCTGGTCTTTACCACACTCACCAAAGAGGCCTTTCCCATTATCCGCTACCGGACCAAGGATATTTCACGACTGCTCTATGGTGAGTGTGCCTGTGGCCGTACTCTGGTGCGCATGGAAAAGGTCACCGGACGCACAGATGATATGCTGATTATCCGCGGGGTTAATGTGTTTCCCTCTCAAATTGAGCATGTCCTTATGGGAACTGATGGTGTGGAGCCCCACTATCAGATTGTGGTCAATCGTGAAGGGAATATGGATACCATGGCCGTGGAAGTTGAGGTCAGTGAGGATATCTTCTCCGATGAGATCAAGGCACTGGAAAGCCTCACGGGTCGCATTCAGCATGATATCAAAGATATGCTTGGGGTTACCTGTCGAGTCAAGCTGGTTGAACCTCGTACCATCCAGCGTAGCGAAGGCAAGGCGCAGCGGGTAATTGACAACCGGAAAATATAAGTATAAAATAGGGATGGAGGGGTGCATTTTAATGTAACCCCTCGTGGTGTGTCCAGAAGTAGTAATCTGAAAAAGGCGCTTGTCTGTTGATATGAGTATTCGGGTAAAATTCATCCTTACCACCCTTTGTCTGACCCTGTGTCTCATCTGTATCTTTTACATTGTTATATCCCGTGTGGTGTATAAAAATTTTGACCGGTTGGAACAGGGTACTGTGGTCAATAGCCTTGAACGGGTGCAGCTCATACTTCAGTCTCAAATACAGGCTCTGGATAATCTTACCCATGGCTGGTCAAGCAATGATGATACCTATGTCTTTGCGAGAGAGCATCCCGCTGAGTTGCTGGCTTCAGATATCGTTAAAAAAAGTCTGAATAGTGATGCCAATATTGATCTGCTCCTTCTCTTTAACAACGACAGGCGCCTTGTCCTTGGTGGCCTGTATGATAAAAAAGCAAATAAGATAAAAGGTATAAATGAGTCTTTATTGCGTTTAATTACTGAACGGAATAATTTCTTTGAATATGTCTCTCGGAATACCCGTAAGAAAGGACTTATTCAGTTTGGAGAGGAGTGTCTGGTGCTGGCGATTAGACCTATCCTTAACGGCAACGGAGAGGGCCCGCCTGGCGGTACCTTGGTCATGGGGCGTTTCCTGAATACGGAAAGGATAGCCCGACTTCAGAAGCTGACCTTGACCTCTGTCAATATTTATCCTGTTCACAACATTGATCCAGATGCGGAGGCTCCAATGTTGGCACTTCTTTCTTCTGCTGATCCCTATTACATAAGTGCAAAATCTGAAGATGTTGTCAATGGTTACACCTTTTTGGATGATTTGTCGGGTAATGCAGTCTTTATGCTTGCAATTGGGGTAGAGAGAAAGAGCCATCAGCAGAGTCAGAAAACCATCTTTTTCCTCCTCTATGCCACAATATTCATCAGTCTGGTTTTTGGGCTGGTCTTTTTTCTGTTTATCGATATTATCATTTCAAGGCGATTATCGGCAATTATTCTGGCAATTAAGGAGATAGAGAAGAGTTCGGATCATGGGGTGCGAATTAAGGGAGGCTTTTTGAATGATGATCTTGGCAAATTGTCGGTTTCAATCAACCATATGCTGGATGCCAATGAGACTCTGGAGGAATATAAGGCCAAGACTGAAAAATTGGAAACACTGGCTACCTTTGCTGCTGGAGCTACTCATGAACTGGCTACCCCGTTGGGTACGATTGCTGTCGCCTCTGGGGAGATTCTTTGTGACTTGCGGGAAAATACATTGGTGGAAGAGGAGCTTTACGAAGATATTGTCCTTATCCGTAACCAGGTCAACAGGTGTAAAGACCTCCTTTATCAGATGGCTGCAGGTGCAGGAGAACATCTGGGTGAAGAACTTGTCAGCTTCACAATAGATAAACTTATCAATGCCAGCTTAACCATATTTGAGCCGCAGGTTGTGGCAAGGATCGTACTGGATGTAGATATTGGTGACAGGGTACTTGTCATGCCTGTTCTTAGTATGCGCCGGGTTCTTCGAGGTATTCTCAAAAATGCTATAGATGCCTCGGAACCAGACTCTCCTGTGGTGCTTAACTGCCGTGAAGATGCCACCTACCTTATCGTTGAAGTTCGGGATCAGGGAACTGGAATGAACGAGCATGTGCTTAAGCATGCTATGGATCCTTTCTTCACCACCAAGGACCCTGGAAAGGGGATAGGGTTGGGCTTGTATCTGGCACGTTCGTTGACGAACCGTTTTGGTGGAACATTGGTACTCTCCACCTCACCTGCCCATGGAACGACTGTAACGTTACGTTTCTCCAAGGAAAAAATTTATGCCTAAGAGCAAGACCGTTTTGTTAGTTGACGATGAGAGCTTTTTTAGAGAGAGGCTAGTGAAGGCCTTTGATAAAAGATGTTTTTCTGTTTCTCAGGCATGTGATTATGATGAGGCGCTCCTGATGATCGAAAAACATCGTCCGGATATGGCCGTGGTTGATCTGAAAATGCCTGGAAAATCAGGCCT